>JAFZQQ010000376.1 GCA_017620315.1 Oscillospiraceae bacterium
CATCTACTGGGAGGCAATGGCCTCCGGCAAGAAGGCGCTGAGCCTGTTGTCGATATCAGACCATATCTTCACCGGCGAGGGGCTGACAGCCGCCGAACGGCAGGACAGCTTCCGCGAGATGATGGAGGTCGCGCTCGAGACCGCATGTTGTTTCGCTTGAGCAGCGTGGACATGCATTGTAAGTTTATGCATTGTAAGTTTAATAATATATGAACACTCAAAAGGGCTCTGCTGCGGCAGAGCCCTTACATATAACGTTAGCTGTATGAAAACTCCAGGCCGTATTCCCAGTCGCAGGTCTCGCCGCTGAGATAGTTTACGGCAGGATCCGAGGCGATGACGAAGCCGCAGGCCTTGTGTGTCCTGAGCGACGCGTCGTTCTCTTTGCTGACGCAGTCGCAGATGCGGAAGGGACCAAGCAACTTGAGCTTAGCAATGACCTCGCGCAGCAGCCTTGCGGCATAGCCGTGCCTCCGATATCCGGGATGAGTTTCCAGCGCCTCAAGGTAGTACAGTCCCTCGCGAATCAAAGAAAGCCGCAGTGCGCTGACCCAGACGCCATCCTCCTCCAGCACCCAGAAAATTCGCCCGGGAGCGGAGAAGAAATCCGTTTCGAGATACCGGATAAAATCGCGCTCAGCCATTCCGACAGCCTGCGCGCGATCCGCGACGTCGGGGTAGAAATACGCCGCGTTGTCCTCGTTGCCCTCGGCATAGAGGTCCATCAGCTTCCTTTTGTCGAGCTGCTCCAACGCCTCAAATCTGTAAAGCATAATACCTATTCAAACCTCTTATTCAGTAAGACGCTGCGCATTTTGCAGCGAGGCGTAAACGCCGCCGCGGTCCATCAGCTCGGAATGACTGCCCTGCTCGACGATGCGCCCGTCCTCTACCACGGCGATACGGTCGGCGCTGCGGATCGTCGAAAGCCGGTGTGCGATGATGATGCTCGTGCGCCCGCGGCTGAGCGCGTCGAGACTCTGCTGGATACGCTGCTCGGTCACACTGTCGAGCGCGCTGGTCGCCTCGTCAAGGATCAGCACGGGCGGGTCCTTCAGAAAGACGCGCGCGATGGAAATGCGCTGCTTCTGTCCGCCTGAGAGCATCACGCCGCGCTCACCGATAAAGGTGTCATAGCCGTTCGGCATAGCCATGATCTCGTCATGTATCTCCGCGCGTATGGCAGCGCGCACCACGTCGTCGTCGCTCGCGTCGGGGCGACCGTAGCGTATGTTCTCGCGCACGGTACCGGCAAACATAAATACGTCCTGCTGGATAATGCCTATGGCACGGTGAAGGCTTTCCTGTGTGACGGAGCGCACGTCCTGACCGTCGACGCTTATGCTGCCCTCGCTGACGTCATAAAAACGGGGAATCAGGTGGCAGAGAGTGGTCTTGCCTCCGCCGGAGGGCCCGACGAGCGCGAAGCTCTCGCCCGCGTGAATGGTAAGGTCGACGTCGCGCAGGGTTTCGGAAGTCTCGTTGTAGTGGAAGGAAACATGGTCACAGCGTATCTCACCTTGCACGTTTTTAAGCTCTTTTGCGTCCGGCGCGTCCTTGATCTCGGGCTCGGTGTGCATGATCTCAAGGAAGCGGGAGAAGCACGCGCTGCCCTGGGTGTACTGCTCCATGAACATCACAAGCTTTCTCAGCGGCGTGACAAAGGCGGAGACGTAAAGGGTGAAGGTGACGAGGTCGATATAGTCCATTCCTCCGCGCATAATGATATAGCCGCCGACGCCTATGACGACAGCCTGCATGGCGCTTGTCGTAAATTCCATGCCTGCCTGAAACAGCCCCATGGACTTATAATATCCGCGCTTTGCGGTCTTGAAGACGTTGTTGCCCTCGTTGAACTTGCGGAGCTCCTCGTCCTCGTTGGCAAACGCCTTCGCTGTACGCACTCCGGAGATACCGCTCTCAATCACTGCGTTGATCTCGGCAGTCTTGACACGCAGCTCGGCGCTTGCGCGCTTCATCTTGAGCCGCTGGCGGACGGTGAAGACCATGCACAGGGGAAGGAATACCAGCAGCACAAGAGCCAGCTCCCAGCGAATGGTGAACATCACGATGAGAGAGCCTATCAGTGTCAGCGTGCAGATTATCAAATTCTCCGGCCCGTGGTGCGCCAGCTCGGTGATATCGAAAAGGTCGTTGGTTACACGGCTCATGAGCACGCCGGTCCGGTTATGGTCGAAGAACGAAAACCCGAGCGACTGAATGTGCGTGAATACGTCGCGCCGCATGTCCGCCTCGACCAGCACGCCGACGCCGTGACCGACGACTGTGATGACATAGTACAGCGCGCCCTTGAGAAGATATGCGGCAAGCATGACTGCGATAACCGTGAAAAACGCCCTGTAAAGCTGCTGGGGAAGATACCGTTGCATTGCAGTGCGCGACACGAAGGGAAAAATCAGGTCGATTGCAGAAACTGCGGTCGCGCAAAGCATATCCACGGCAAAGAGATCCTTATACGGGGAAAAGTAGGAAAGGAACACGCGCAGCGGGCTGCGGTTGAAATCACGTTTCACAGCAGCTCCTCCAGCTCTGCCTCGAGTGTTCGGGCAAAGAGCTCGAGACCCTGCCTGTCATCCTCAGAGAAGCGGCCAACTCTGGCGCTGTCAACGTCCAGCACGCCGACTACGAGACCGGACTTGTGCAGAGGCACGACGACCTCGGAACGGGAGGCGGCATCGCAGGCTATATGGCCGGGAAACTCAAGAACATTCGGCACTGACTGCGTCTCGTCCCGCTCGACCGCCGTACCGCAGACTCCGCGTCCGGGACGGATCTCGATGCAGGCGGGCTTGCCTTGAAACGGCCCAAGTACAAGTATTCCGTCCTCCATAAGATAAAAGCCTGCCCAGTTGATATTCTCCAACGCGCTCCAGAGCAGAGCGGATGCGTTTGCAAGGTTTGCGGTGAGATGCGGGACGCCGTGAACAAGCGCCGAAAGCTGTTCACTTAGAAGCTTATAGTCTTTTATATCCATCTTCAAGACCTCCATTTTATGTCTGCATCTATTGTATTTTCAAAAGCGGGGCTTGTCAAGCGGACAAAATGATGCTATAATTATCGCAAATGATATGTAATTGTGACCTTCCGTCACGGGTACAAGGAGGCAGGGCATGGCGGACATCAAACGGCTGCTGGAGCTGTGCAGGGACAAACGGGTCTACATCCAGACGCATAATTTTCCCGACCCTGACGCAATAGGCGCCGCTTTCGGCCTGCAGCGTTTGTTTGAGCGCTACGGTATTTCATCCAAGCTGTGCTACGACGGACGCATCGACAAACTCAGCACCGCCAGAATGCTGGAAACGCTTGGGATAGAAATGTTTTCCGGCTTTGAGCTCTCCGGCGAGCTGCGGGACAGCGATTGCATCATCTGCGTCGATGCGCAGAAGTTCAGCGGAAACATAACGGATCTCACCGGCGATGAGATCGCTGCGATAGACCACCATCCGACTTATGTGGAAGTGGCCTATCAATACATGGATATTCGTCAGGTAGGCGCATGCTCGACGATCATCGCCCGGTATTACGAAGACCTCGGTATTGAACCCGGAGCGCAGGAAGCGACAGCGCTGCTCTACGGCGTGAAAATGGATACGCTGAACTTTACACGCGGGGTCACTCTGGATGATATAAGGGCATTTTCGTTTTTGCTTCCGCGTGTTGACACAAGGGTCATGTCGCAGCTCGAGAATAACCAGCTTGAATTCCGCGACCTCCGCGCGTATGGCGCTGCCATCGAGAATATAAAGGTAATTGGCTTTACAGGTTTTTCGCGTATTCCGTTCTCCTGCCCGAATGCTATGATCGCTATCCTCTCGGATTTTATCCTATCGCTTGTCGAGGTCGAGGTTGCGGTTATCTATTGTGCGCGAGAGGACGGCTTGAAGTTTTCGGTCCGTTCGGAGCGTGACGATGTGGACGCGGGAGAACTGACGCACAGTGCGCTTGAGGGACTGGGAGAAGGCGGCGGCCACTCGTCGATGGCTGGAGGGCTGATCCCTGTCACAAGCATTGGCTTGCTCGGAAACGATCCGGATGAAAAGCTCCGCGAGCGTTTCGTCAGTAAGATAAAACAGCTAACAGAAAAGGCGTAAAAAAGGAGAGAGTAAAATGGTGGACAGAAAAGCGGTCAAGTCCAGGGGGAAGCTGGCATTTCAGTCAAATTACTGGCGCTGCGTGCTTGTTGCACTGCTTGCGCTTATACTTCTGGGCGGAGGAGGAGCCGCCGGCAGAAGCGGAGGAAAAACAGAAAACGACAGCTCCAGTCACAGCATCAATTTCAATTCATTCAGCGATCTGAAGAACTATGTTATGCAGGAGACCGGTCTTGACAGCATTGCGGCAAACGGCCTTCTTGCCGTTATCGGTGCGGCTGCGGGAGTTGCGTCTCTGGTCGTATTCGCGATCAAGCTCCTGCTGATAAACCCGATAGAGGTTGGATGTTGTTGGTTCTTTATGAAAAACGGAGACGCGCCTGCGTCGGTCGGAGAACTGAAAAGGGCGTTTGAGCCGCAGTGGCTCAACAATGTTTTGACACTGTTTCTGCGCGACCTGTTTATCGCACTTTGGGCGATCCTGTTTGTCATTCCGGGCATCATAATGGCTTACGCGTATCGCATGACTCCGTATATTCTGGCGGAGCATCCCGAAATGAGGGGTTCGGAGGCGATCAAGGCCTCCAAGGAGATGATGAAGGGCTATAAGTGGGAGGCATTTGTCTACGATATTTCTTTTATTGGCTGGTATTTTCTCGATATTCTCACGCTCGGCATCCTTGGCATTTTCTATGTCCATCCTTATAAGGAAGCGTCTGACGCGGAGCTTTACTATGCCATAAGCGAAAGGTACTACGCAAATTCAAGCTCTGAAAGCTTTTGAGAGCGCATGGATTATCGGTCATCCCCCGGACCTGCCGGGGGATGATTTTTTATTACGGAATTGATTGCAAAAAGCACGTCACTGTGATATTATAATAAAGCGTTTATACTTAGTGTGATTTACTGGGGCAGCATATGGTTCTGCCTGAAAACAGGAAAGGGTGGTGAGGCGGATGAAAACGGCCGATTCCGCGGTCAAGTCGATATTTGTGGCTATACTTGTCCTCACAGCTATTCTGTTTGTTTATTCTCTCTTTTTTGGAAACACATCTGGCTCGGCATACATAGGCTCATTTGAAGTCCAGCAGCTTAGGGAGAACTGGACGCTGCAGACAGAGAACGGGGAAACCTATGTCAACGTGCGTCTGCCATACGATATCAAGCTGAACGAAGGCGAGAAATGCTTGCTGAGCCACCAGCTTCCGGCACATATCAGCGACGGTATGCATATGTGTATCCGTGCGCAGCGGCAGGACGTTGAGATCTATGTCAACGGAAGCCTGCGCAGCGAATACTCCGCTGAGGATGTGGCCGGAGTCAGGCATTCTCCCGAAAGCGCGTTTGTGTTTGCCGACCTTCACAGCGAGGACGCCGGTAAAGAACTAAAGATCGCGTTTACAGCCAAGGCAACGGAGACCGGGTGCCTGCATGAGGTCATGTATGCTTACGGAAACAACGTCTGGTTCCTCTACATTGCGAAGAATGTTCCTCTTGTGCTTATCGCGATGTTCCTTGCCCTTGCCGGCCTGATTTCAATATGCATTTACTACTTTATGCGCTGGAGACGCATTGCGGTAAAGCCGGTGCTGTATCTTTCCGAGGCGATACTTGCCGCAAGCATGTGGATACTCGGCGAGTCCGAGATACGCCAGCTATTTTTCCACTCAACATCTTACAGCAGCGTGTTCAACTTCCTGCTGATGGAGATCCTTGCGGCGTTCCTGGCGATGTTCTTCAACGAGATACAGGAGCACCGCTATGAGCGGGAGTATATTATTCTTGAATGCGGTATACTGCTGCGCGTGATGCTCAACATGATGCTCGACCTGTTTGGCTTCGCAAGCTTTTATGACACGGTGCTTTACTCAGTGATCTGGTCGGCAATGGCAATCGCGTGCGCGGTGACGACGATCCTGAAGGATATTAAGCAAAAGCGCATACAGAAGTATACCCGTACCGCCGTCGGTATGGCCATACTGCTTATCGCCTGCACCGCCGAAATAGCAAGGTTCTATCTGGTGCCGTCAAGCGGATTTGGCGGATATCTCGGCATCGGGCTTTTGGCGCTGCTATTGGCCACCGCGCTTCAAACGGCAAAAAACGAGATGATCCGCGCCGAGGAAAAGCGTCTGGCGGACGACGCGAACCGTGCAAAGTCGTTCTTCCTTGCAAATATGTCGCATGAGATACGCACGCCCATCAACGCCATACTCGGTATGGACGAGATGATCCTGCGCGAGAGCGGGGATGAGCAGATACGTTCGTATGCGGGTGATATACGTGACGCGGGTAAAAATCTGCTTTCACTGATAAACGATATTCTTGACTTCTCAAAGGTCAGCGAGGGGCGCATGGAAATACTGCCGACGCAGTACGACCTCAGCTCTGTTATAAACGATCTCGTCAGCGTGACACGCGGACGCACGGAGGGAAAGGGCCTGCACTTAGAGGTGCTTGTGGATGAAACGACGCCGCATCTTCTTTACGGAGATGAGGTGCGCATCCGCCAGTGCGCCATGAACCTGTTGACAAACGCAGTGAAGTATACGGAATCGGGCTCTGTCACGCTCGAGGTCGGATACAGCCGGATATCGGATGAGCGCATCGCGCTGAAGTTCCGCGTAACAGACACCGGCATCGGAATGACCCCCAAGGAGATAGAAAAGCTCTATTCGCCATTTGACCGCGTCGAGGATGGAAGCAACACCCCGGGCGGAGGCATGGGGCTTGGAGTCAGTATTACCCAGCAGCTCCTTATGCTTATGGGAAGCCATCTGGAGGTCAGCAGTACCTATGGCGAGGGCTCGTCGTTCGCATTTTCGGTAGAGCAGCCTGTCGTCAAATGGGCGTGGGTGGGCAAGTTTACCGGGCATTATGAGGTCGACGCCGCGCTTCGCACCTATCACGAGCGCCTGCATGCTCCGGACGCGCAGATCCTGGTCATCGACGATATGCCGCTTAACCTAACTGTCGTTAAGGGGCTTTTGAAAAAGACGCGTATCCGAATAGACACGGCGGATTCCGGCCCGCAGGCGATAGAAATGGCGTCCGAAAAGCACTATGATGTCATATTTGTCGACCATATGATGCCGGGGATGGACGGAATTGAAACGCTCCACGAGCTAAAAAAGCTTCCCTGGGCTAAGAAGACCGTATATATCGCGCTCACTGCCAATGCGCTTACCGGCTCCAGAGAAAGATATCTTGAGGCAGGCTTTAATGATTACCTCTCAAAACCAGTGGACCCCGATACCATCGAGGAGATGCTGATGACGTATCTTCCGCCGGAAAAGATAGTAAAGCCTACAGAGGAGGAGAACGGCGGGGATACGCAGTCCGACAAGTCTG
This sequence comes from Oscillospiraceae bacterium, assembly GCA_017620315.1. Lineage (GTDB taxonomy): Bacteria > Bacillota > Clostridia > Oscillospirales > Oscillospiraceae > Hominicoprocola. The sequence goes on from JAFZQQ010000376.1 coordinate 7,467, forward strand.
TTGTGATGATCGTGGACGACGATGAGACCATCTGCCGCCTCGCCGCAGAGATACTCGGCAAGAGCTTTCACGTCGAGGCCTGTACAAGCGGGGCAGCCGCGCCGGGACTGGCAGAACGTCTGCATCCGTCTCTTATACTCCTCGACATCGATCTCGGCAATACGAGCGGCTTCGACGTTCTGCGCGTGCTGCGCGAGCAGCATTCTACATCCGATATTCCGGTGGTGTTCCTCACGGGAGCGAGCGACGAGGATTCCGAGATCGCATGCTTTCGCAGCGGCGCTGCCGACTTCGTCAGAAAGCCTGTGGTGCCGGAGGTGCTTCTCCAGCGTACACGCAGGATCATCGCGCTCGACAGGCTTCAGCGCAGTCTGCAAAGCGAGGTCAGACGGCAGACGGCGCGCGCGGAGATGCTCACAAAAGAGATGATGCTCGCGCTCTCTAAAACGGTCGACGCCAAGGACCATTATACGAACGGCCACAGCGAGCGCGTTGCCGCGTATTCCGCCGAGATCGCGCGCCGTATGGGAAAGACCGAGCGCGAGCAGCAGCAGATCTATGAAGCCGGGCTGATGCACGATATCGGAAAGATCGGCGTGAGCGAGGAGATCATAAATAAAACCGAAAAGCTCAGTGATGAGGAATTTGAAAAGATCAAACGTCACACGGTCATAGGCAGCGGGATACTCAGCCTAATAACCCAGGTGCCTGTGCTGGCAACGGGAGCGCGTTCACATCACGAAAGATACGACGGAAACGGTTATCCGGACGGCCTGAAAGGCACCGCTATACCTGAAACGGCGCGTATAATTTGCATTGCCGACTGCTATGACGCCATGACCTCGACGAGAACCTATTCCGAACGCTGGTCGCAGCAGGCGGTTCGCGCGGAGATAGAGCGCTGCGAGGGAACGCAGTTTGACCCGGAGATCGCGCGGATCATGATCCAGATGATCGACGAGGATGTTGATTATTTCATGACCGAGCGAACCGCGGACATCAGCGTTTGGAAGAGCAGCGACAAGCTTTGGACGTTTGAAGAGCCGCTTGCGGAGGATGAACCGGAGGAGGAGCAGCCGCTGCTGCCGGAGTGGCTTGACGGGGTCGAGGGCTTGGATGTTGAGCGCGGAATGAAGTATTGCGGGACCGAGGATACTTACCTCAAAACACTGAAAATATACGCCGAGAGCACTGAACTGAATGCCAACGAGATCGAAGCAATGTGCGGCGCGGGAGATATGGACGGCGTGATCATTAAGGTCCATGCGCTGAAAAGTACCTCGCGCGCCATCGGGGCGGATGAGCTTGGCGCATTCGCTGAGAGACTTGAGCTTGCGGGCAAGGCGGGGGATATGCAGACGCTGACCTCGGAGCTCGGCAGCCTGCTTGAGAGCTATCGCGGACTTGGTGAACGGTTGTCGCCGTTGTACAGGGAGACTGAGCAGAACGACGCGCAGCTTCCGATGATCACGGAAAATGAGCTCCACGACGCTTATGACGCATTGAGAGAGGTCCTTGAGAGCATGGACTACGACAGCGTTACTTTTGTCACCGACTATCTGGGACGCTACAGCATCCCGGAGGAGGAGCGAGAGCGCTGCGAGAAGATACGTCGTGCCGCCGACGAGTTTGAATGGGATATGATCGGCGAGCTGCTGGCGAATTAGGAGGTATAATATGGCAGGGAAGGTCTTACTGATCAATCACGGAGCAGCGCTTCTGACTGACGCGCTGGTGTCCAGCCTCAAAAGCGTTGATATCACTGCCATCCCGGTTGAGCCGGATATCGAACTGATACGGCGGCAGAAGGACGGCACGGATATCTTTGTGCTCTTTGCGGGCGATTATATGTACGACGCTCCGGAGCTGCTGGTCTATCTGAAAGACCTTTGTTTCGGAGAGGAAAAGATCCTGTGCATTGTCGGCTACGCCAAGGAGCTCTCGGAAATAGAGGAAATGATCCCCAAAAGCATGATAGAGCGTGAGTTTGTGCGCCCCATCGATGTAAAGAGCATTTCAAAGGCTTTGGGGAATCTTATCTCAAACGGCGATGAGCGGAAGAAGGGAAAGCACATCCTTCTGGTGGACGACGATGTCATTTTCCTTAAAATGATGCAGGGCTGGCTGAGCAGCAGATACCGCGTTACCGTTGTGAAGTCGGGAATGCAGGCAATAACCTACATCGCGGCACACACGCCCGACCTTATCCTGCTGGACTATGATATGCCGATCACTCCAGGGCCTCAGGTCATGGAGATGATAAAGAGCGAGCCGAACTCAGCAAAGATACCGGTGATATTCCTGACCGGGAAGGCTGACAGGGAGAGCGTGCTGAGCGTTATGCGCCTGAAGCCTGACGGCTACCTTCTCAAATCAATGAAGAAAGAGGACATTATGCTTTCGATCAACCACTTTTTTGAGGCTAAGAAATGGGAGAACCTCTACAGCTGATATAAAAGG
>JAFZQQ010000377.1 GCA_017620315.1 Oscillospiraceae bacterium
CGATGCCGTATTCTTCGCGCAGCTTCTCGAAGCGGCTGACAAGGTCTCCGTACATAAACTGGTAGATCGAGAGGTTCAGCTCGATATACTCCAGCCTCTTCAGATTTTCCCTCTCTTCGCTGAACAGGCGGCAGACCTCCTCGAATACAAACAGCCCTATCTCGCGGATCAGTCCGGTCTTTTCGGCAATGGGTATGTATTCCTCGGGCGAAAGTGCGCGCAGCTCGTCGTCATCCACGCGCAGCAGCGCCTCCGCCGCGACCGTTCTGCGTTTCTCCGTCGACCAGATGGGCTGATACCACACGCGAAGGGCGCCGTTCTCCACCGCGTGGCGCAGCGCGTCCTCGACGTGTCTGTCCCTGAGCTGCGCGGTCAGCTCCTTGAAGCTGACAAGCCTGGTCGCGCCGGACCTCAGCGCGTCGGAGCTCAAAAGCTCTTCAAGCTCCGCGCGTGTCGAGACGTCATCCGGAACCCGGATCACGCACACCGCGGCGCCAAGTGAAAGGCTCATGCCGCTCACCGCCCACTCCCGCTCAAAACGCTCAAGCACCATGCGCGCAGTCTCATCCGCCGTTCGCGGCGCGTTATCGGTGCAGATTATCGCAAAATCCGTATGCCGGAAGCAGAACACATCCCTGCCGGAGGAGATGGAAATGAGCCAAGCCGATATCTTCATCAGCAGCTCGTCGATCTCGCCGCCGCTGAAAAGTCCCGACAAAATGTCCAGATCCGCAAGCCCGACGAGGACCACGCCATAGCTGTGTCCGGTTTCTATAAGCCTTCGGTTCGCGTCCGAAAAAGCGACGCGGTTGAGCGCGCCGGAAACATAGTCTATGTGCCCGCGGCGTTCCTCCAGCAGCACCATGATCGCAAGGCAGGCAAGCGACTCACTGAACAGCTCAAGTAGAAGGTGCGGCCAGATCGCCTGGGTCAGTATGCCCAGCGTCGCCATGACGAGCACCGCGCCAAGGGCGACGCTGTCCCCCTTCGGCACCGCGCGCTTGAAACGGAAGAAATAGTAAAAGCCCATCTCGACGTAAAACCCGCCGATCACGTACAACAGCAGCATCAGCGGGCCGCGATGATAGATGTTGCTTGAATCCATATAGAACGCAAAGCTTGTAAAGCTGTTCGTCAGGATAAGTGCCTCGCTCAGCAGGAACGGCATGAAGAACATCCAGTAAAAGGCTCTGCTGCGGCCTATGCTGGTTCCGTTGAGATTCATAACGTACAGGCAAAAGCTCACCGAAAGCAGGGCGTGGAAAAAGAAATAGCAGGCGTGGAGCAAATACTGCCACGGCGCCGTGCTCTCCGACGCCTCCTCCATGAGGTAGACGCCGCCCACCGACGCTGCGGAGGATATGATGTTGCTCAGCAGCATAATGATAAACACAAAATGCTGGTCGAGCAGCTTGTTCTTAAACCCCTTGGGCGGTACATACTGCCTCTTTTTCACAGTGAGACAGTATATGAGGCACAAGGATGAAAGCATAAACGCCGCTACTTCAAAGTTGGTGCTGTACATTCACATTCTCCGTTTCGGTGCGGGGAACATCCGCGCCCCTGCTTTGTTCTCTCTGCCCCGGCAGTCACTTTTGCTGCGCGATCCCTTTGAGCTGCGCAGCGTTTTCCTCGCTCAATTCATCCGCTATCGCAATTTTGCGCAGAATGTTTTTCATCGTCTTGTCCAGAATGGTATCCTCGCGGTAGTCCGCCGGGAAAATGAAATCCACGCGCCCGTCGGCAAGCAGGCTTTCAACTCCCGTACGGTTGCTCTCCTGATAGACCGCAACAGCCTGTCCGCCGTAGGCCCGCATCATCTTCATGCACGGCACGTCGGAAAGCCCGTCGCCGACGTATATCATATTGGTAAAGGGTATGCGCTTGCTGTCGTCCGGCATGGAGGCGTTGAGGTCGCGGTCGTTGGCAACATCCAGCACACCCTTGTTGATGCGGTAGACAAACTGCGTCTTGTTTGTAAAATTAACGTCCAGCTTCGGCCACATGGCAAGCCCGTCCGCGCCGTAGAGAAACTCGCAGGCATATATCTCACGAAACTCCTGTGCGACGCCGCTGCCCTCGATGATCTCCTTGAGCCCGGAGGAGAGCACATAGTGCTCAACCGAAATACCCAGCTCCTTGCCGAAGGCATTCAGTCTCGAAAACCAGTCCTTCACACCGGGAAAAAGCTCTATCGCGTTCCCGCAGGAGACCAGATACTCGCGGTCAAGCCGTATCCCCTTTTTGCGGCACTCGTCTATCATTGTGTACATATAGGCAAGAAGGCCGTCCATATGGTTTTCCCTGCCGAAGGTGTTGGCTATTCTCCAAAATTCCGTCGGAGTATAGCCCAGGCTCGGTATAAAGGAGTAGTCCTGCATGTCGGTGGTGCAAAGCGTCTTGTCGAAATCGTAAAGGATAGCTGCGATCGGCGTTCTCATAATGACCCTCCGTGCGTTTTCAAAACATACGCAAAAGCGGCGCAGAGCGCCGCTTTTATTGTTTACCGCTGCTTACTTATCCGCTTCCGTGCTGTAATTGCGCCCAAATTTGAGCTCGTCCAATTCGATCGTACGGGTAGACGCATCCATGAACGGTGTGCTCTGAGCTCCCGGCTGCTCCTGCTGCGCGGGGGCGTCCGCCTGCACCGGCTTGATTGGGGGAAAACTCACGGTCTTGCTGTTTTCCTCGACCTCATCCGTCTGCGCAGCGCCGCGCTCGTAGGACGCGACGATCTTTTCTCCCAGCGCAGCGATATCCGCAACTGCGTCATGCGCCGCCTTGGCCTCTTTGGTGGTCTGCTCAATCTGCTCCGGCGTAAGGTCGGGGATGGTCTCAAGCTGCTTTAGCTGCGCCTCGCAGATGCCGCGTGTCTGCTCCACAAAGTCCCTTGTCGCCGCCTTGATCGCGTTAAGTCGCTTCTGCTCGAAAACGATCTCGTCGTGCAACGCGCCGATCTTTGCGCGCGCCTCCATCTCGGCGTCGGCAAGCAGGGTCTCCTTCTTCTCCTCCGCCTCGGAGACCATGTTGCTCGCCATTTTCTGCGCGGCAAGCAGTGCCGAGCGCATCGAGTCCTCCGTAGCGCGGTATTCCTCGACCTTCTCGGCAAGCATTTTCATCTTTGCCTTGAGCGCGCCGTTCTCCTTGTAGAGCGCGGTATAGTCGTCGGTCAACTCGTCAAGAAACTCGTCAACCATTGCCATGTTGTAGCCGCCGAACGCAGATTTTGCAAATGCATGCTCGGCAACCTCCTGAGGTGTAAGCATTCAGAAAACCCCCTAAAATGACAATTGAACCGTAGGATTTGCCCGCAGACGCAACCGTTACAGATAAAGCCCGCTGCTCTCCAGTTCATCGATCAGGTCGCCCATGATATCGACGTGATAGGGCGTTATGATGTAGGTGTTTGCGGCGACCTTCTTGATCTTGCCCTCGCCCGCGTACGCAACGCCGGAAAGGAAGTCGATGAGCCGGCGCGCAATGTCCTTGTTGGTCGACTCGAGATTGATGACCACCGTGCGCTTCTCCTTGAGATGGTCGGCTATCTCCGAAGCGTTCTCAAAGCGCTCGGGCTTTACGAGCACGACCTTGAGCTGGGTGGTCGCGTGGATATTCACCACCTTGTTGCGGCGCTCCTCCTCGCGGTTGCGCGAGGCGCCGCGGTCACGGTCGGCAAAGGCGTTGCTCTCTCCCCGCTCGCGCGTGTCTATAAAGTCTTCGTCAAACTCCTCGTCCTCGTCCTCATAGGGATGCGCCCACTTTTTAAGATCGTCAAAAATACCCATGGCTTTTGCCCCTCTCTGTACGTGCCGCGGAATTCCGCGGCGTTCATTCCGGTATGCTGTGGGTCGGCGCTCCGTAGTTGCGCCTTCCGAAGATCGCGGTGCCGACGCGAACGACCGTCGCCCCGGTACGCACGGCGTCTTCGTAGTCCCCGCTCATGCCCATTGATAACATATCAAGCTTATTATGATACATTTTTTCGTTGATGTCAACATAAAGCAACCTAACTTTTTCAAAGTATGGTATGCTTCCGTGAGGGCCGTCCGCAACCGGTGGTATACACATCAGTCCGCGAACGCGGATATTGCCGAGCGACAGCGCATATTCCGCCGCCTCGGGAAGCAGGAGAGGCGAAAAACCGCTTTTTGCGTCCTCACCGCCGATATTGACCTCAAGCAGCACCTCTTGAACGATGCCCAGCTTTCCGGCCTGAGCGTCTATGGCGCGCAGCAGCTCATTCGAGCCCGCGGACTCAATAAGCGCCGCGCTGCCGACGACCTTGTTGACCTTGTTGCGCTGCAAATGCCCGATAAAATGAAGCGGCGCCCCGTCGTAGGCGTTTTCGGCGAGCTTCTGCGTCATCTCCTGAACACGGTTCTCACCCAGCGCGTCAATACCTGCGGCTATGGCCTCGCGGCACGCCGCGGCGTCGTTCATTTTGCTCGCGCCGACAAGCATGATCTCCTCCGGGCGGCGGCCCGCCTCCAATGCGGCGCGTGCGATATTCTCACGGACCGCGGCGATGTTTTCGGCAATCGACATACCGTTATGCTCCCTTCTCCCCCGCTGAGGGCGTTATTTGATGACTTTTCCGTTGTAAAGCTCGCTTGCTGTGATGATGGCCTCATCACCCGCGCGGATGGTGTAGAGCACGACGTCGCCGTCGCGTGCGGCATGGATCTCCCCGGGCTCCACAAGGACGTATTCCTCGCTTTGATAGATCAGCTCGACCGGCTTAAAATAGGCAAAGCGCCCTATGCGGCAGTACACCCCCGTCTGCCCGTTTTCATCGATGCGCAGCGCGTTTTTGGGGACGCGCAGCCCCGAATAGTTTTCAAGCACCAGCTCCGCGCCCTGCGCGCGCAGCGTCGTGACCTGCGAGAGGTAGCGGTCTCCCGTGAGCACCAGCAATCTTCTTCCGTTCTCCTCCTTTGAGAGCAGATAAACGCTCACCGGAAGCGGCTCGTCTATACCCGCTATCAGCAGCGTATAGCTCTCAGACACGTCAAGAGCGCGCGCGTCCTCCTCGGAAACGACGGCGGCGTAATACCACTTGTCGCCGCGGATCAGCTTGCCGACGGTCGAATATTCCGAATCCGGGGAGAGCCGTTCAAACTCCGACGGCGTAAGCGTTCTCAAAAGCTCGGGGTCAAGCACGTTTTCCCAACCGTCCACCGCGGCGGAATAGGTCCCGGAAAAGGGCGCGGTTATCTTCCGCGACGCGCCCGTGCCCGCGCCGGAAGCGCTCTCTATCTGCTGCTCAAGCGCCTCTATGCGTCCCCCGAGGTCGACGCCTCCGCGATATGCGTATTCCCGCCGAAGCACCGTACCCTTGAGCGCAGACGCCGCGGATTCAAGAGCGGTATAGTTTCCGTTCGCAAGCGCTGCGTTGAGCGCGATGATATCGCTCTCGACCTCCCGGTCGAGTCTCAGTGCCGCCTCGGTATCGCGCGAGGCGTTCCTCGCATAATAAAGCTGTTCAAGCTGCTCGCGCAGAGCGTCGAGCTCCTTCGCCTCGGCAAGCGCGGCGGAGCTGCTGTAGACCGTCGCGAGCGAGGCTCCCTTTGCGACGCGCTCGCCCTCCGTCATCGTCAGCTCGACAAGCGGATCCGAGCATTCGATGACCGTCTCGTCCCGCACGGCGACGCCGTCCAGCGCAAGCGTCCTTTCCGTTCTGTAGCTGTAGACCATGGAGACGGTCTCGGACGCTGTAAGGTAATTCCACGCCAGAAATATCGCGTATACCGTCAGGGCGACGAAAACCGCGGCCGTGATCAGCTTGGTTGTGAGCGAGGTGTTTTTCATCGAAAATGTACTCCCTCGCGATACCTCCCTACTCCTCCGTCTCGCTGAGGTCTATCCCCTGC
>JAFZQQ010000032.1 GCA_017620315.1 Oscillospiraceae bacterium
CCAAAGCGAACCGTTGCCGCAGCCAATGTCAAGCACAGACGCGCCATTCTCAATTTCGTAATTTGAGATAAGCCAGCTTCCGAAGCCCTGTGGGTTGGTCGAATACCGCTCGTGAAAGCTGATCCTTGCGCTGAGCTTGTCCGCGGTCGCGTACTGTGCCTTCACCGTTTCGGCATCGTTTGAACTGCCGATGTGCATCATGATCCTCCCAATAAGCGCGGGACCTCCGGAGAACTTCTCCGAAGACCCCGCGTCGTTTTTTCTCAGCCCTTGACCTCGGGCATTTTTCCGCCGTAGAACGCCTCGGCAAGCCGGGCAAGATGTCCTGCGTCCTCAGCGCCCATGGTTTCATAGGTCGAGTGCATCGCGAGCTGCGCGAGCCCTATGTCCACGCCCCGGATGGAAAGCTGGGTGTTTGAGATATTGCCCAGCGTCGAGCCGCCCGGAACGTCTGAATGATTCGCGTATTCCTGGCAGGGTACCCCCGCGGAGGCGCAGAGCTTTTTGAACATTGCCTCGGAGATCGCGTCGGTCATATACTTTTGCCCCGCATGGTGCTTCAGCACGACGCCCTTGTTCATCTTTGGGCGGTTCACCGGGTCGTATTTTCCCGCATAATTTGGGTGCAGGGCATGCGCGTTGTCGGCGGAGAGCATAAAGCTCGAAGCGACGGCGGTGTCGAACGCCTCGCCGTCCATCCCGGCAGCGCGGCAAAGCCTGTGTGCGACGGTATTGAGGAAGGTAGACTCCGCTCCCTGCATAGAACGGCTTCCGACCTCCTCATTGTCAAACACGCAGTGCATCGCGATGCTGCTCTGCGGTTTCGCGTCGAGGAAGCCCGCAAGAGAGGTATATGCGCAGGCAAGATCGTCAAGGCGCGGCGCGGAGAAGAATTCGTTGTTTCCGCCCCAGACGGTCGGCGCCATGCGGCAGGTAAGGAACAGGTCAGCGCCAAGGATGCGCTCATAGTCCGTTCCGGCCGCTTCGGCGAGCAGATGCTTCCACTCGTCCGCGTCCGTCGCGCCGAGCAGCGGCAGAAGCTCGCTTTGGATCTTGATCGGCCCTTCGTTCTTGTCGCGATCAAGATGTATCGCGAGCGAGGGTATCATAACAAGGTCACGGTCGAAATAGACCAGCTTGTGAACAAGCCTGTCTCCCTCCTCGACCAGCACGCGGCCTGCGATGGAAAGCGGACGGTCGAACCAGGTGTGACGTATCATCCCGCCGTAGCCCTCGACGTTGAGGCGCAGCATCCCGTCAGACCAGAGCGATGCCTCCGGCTTGAGCTTGAAGCTTGGCGAATCGCTGTGCGAGGCAATGATGTGGAAAGCCTCGGGCTTGCCCTCCGGAAGCTTGAAGGAGATGATGGAAGATCCGCTTCGTATGACATAATAGCCCTTGCCGGGTTCGAGGCTCCAGCGTTCCGTCTCCGAAAGCTCGGTAAAGCCCGCAGCATCCAGTCTGCGTTTTATTGCAGCGACCGCATGGAAGCAGCCGGGGCTCTCAACCAGAAAATCCCGCAGCTCGGAGATCATGTCTCTGTTCATTTTTATGTTCCTCCCGATCATTCTTTACAAATCAATTCTACGCCCGGAGTGTTTGTCAAATGCACCAGCGAGGCGTAGTTCACGTCAAATTCAAGCACGTCTCCGACCTTGACCTTATCTTTGGCCTCCTCGACGTCAAGAATCGTGTGGTCCCCGGAGGCTCCTATGACCTCAACCCCCGGCATGCGCGGAGAAAGATCGAAGCAGTCTCCGCAGTCGACCTTTCCGATCGCCAGCAGCGCGCGGCGCCGTATCCCGCGGTCGATATAGACTCCGGGCTTTCCGAAGGCGTCAACGCCCAACTGCCCCACAGGGAAGCTCGGCTTGTCCCGGCACTCGACGACCTCCGCGCGAAAGGTGAAAACGTCGCGATGAAGAAAATCCGGCGCAAATCCGTTGTTCGCGCTGCCGAGCAGGCAGATCTCGCCGAGGCGGAGATTATTGATGCGCCCCGGCATCATTCCCGCAAGCGTCATCTGCACCGAGGTCGATGCCCCGCCACTGACAAGCCTGAGCTCGCGTCCTATGGCGCGCTCGACGTCAAAGGCAAGGCTTGTAAGCCCCTGCATGTTGCGCTTGTCGGGCAGTATCGAGCCATAGCAGCCCAGATTGACGCCCACGCCCAAAAGCTCAAGTGACTTTAGCTCTTGTTCCGTTTCCACCGCGGCGTCTACAAGCTCCTCCGCGCTCCAAAAGCCCTCTCTGAGGTCGCCGAGATCTATCATAAGAAGTACGCCATGGCGTTTTCCCTGCCGCTTCGCTTCGGAGTTGAGCGAGCGGAGTACCGTCAAATCGCTTTGAAGGCTCGCATCCGCAAGCTCAACGACTCCGGGCAGCTCGGACAGCATGGGGATGCGCAGCAACATCAGCGGCGTCTTTACGCCGCGCGCGCGCATTTTCTGAAGCTGATCCAACCGCGAGGTCGCGAGGTACGGGAACCCCGCGGCGTCAAACACATTCACTATCTCCGGCCATGCGTTGACGCCCTTCACAACGCCGACGATCCCGACAAAAGAATCCTGACAGCGCTCGCGGAGCGCTGTCAGGTTTTCTTTCAGCTTGCCGAGATCGACTTCCAGCTGTGGGAAACGATCTTCAGCCTTCATAGCTGTTCCCTTTCTCAGCCTTTTTTCTTCTTGGCGAGACGGACGTTGTTCATGTCCGCCACGGTAAGACCGATGTACGCCATGACGATGTTCATGATCGGCATAAGCCAGTTGAACAGGGCGAACGGGCCGTAGGCGCCGCCGTTGGGCGTTGCGGTCCAAGCCTTCAGGCCGAGAGTGCTGGTGATGTACGCGCCGCAGGTGTTCCAGGGAACCAGTGCGGACGTGACCGTACCGGAGCTCTCAAGCGCGTTGGAAAGGCAAGCGGGATGCAGACCCATCTTCTCATACTCCTCGGCATACATACAGCCGGGGATAATGATGGAGATATACTGTTCGGGCATGGTGACGTTGGAGACCACGCAGGTGACCTCTGTCGCGGTGACAAGGCCGGCGGGGCTCTTGACGAGCTTCTTGATCTGCTCGACAACGACTGCCATCATGCCGGTGCCCTCCATGATGCCGCCGAACATCATCGCAATGATGGTCAGGGAGATGGAGAACAGCATGCTCTCGATACCGCCGCGCTCGAGCAGGTTGTCGACTGCCTCAAGGCCGGTGGACGCGTCAAGCGAAAATCCGCCGTAGCTGGCGACGAGCAGCGTGCCGAGGTTGCAGCTCTTCTGGAAGATCATGCCGAGGATACCGCCGGAGAAGATGCCCAGCGTGATGCCGGGGATGGCGGGAACCTTGAGAGCAATGGCAACGATAACGATGATCGGCGGGAGAATAAGAATCGGGCTGACAGTAAAGATGTCGCCAATGGCGTCGCCCAGCGCAGCCGCCTGACTCATGTCGGCGCTGCCGCTGACGCCCGTAAAGCCAAAGATGGCAAAGACGATCAGGCAGATGACATAGGTGATGCCGGTGGGCAGCATCATGAACTTGACGTGCGTCATGACATCGGTGCCGGCCATAGCCGGAGCGAGGTTGGTGGTGTCGGACAGCGGGGACATCTTATCGCCGAAGTACGCGCCGGAGAGGACAGCGCCGACGGTAATCGCGGGGTTAAGTCCCATGCCGTAGGAAATGCCGAGGAACGCGACGCCCATAGACGCCATGGTGCCCCAGGAGGTACCGGTGGCGAGCGAGGTGATCGAGCAGATCAGAACTACAGCCACAAGGAAGATCTTCGGGCTGAGGATCTTGAGGCCGTAGTAGATCATCGAGGGGACGACGCCCGCATCGATCCACACACCGACAAGGATACCGACTATCGCAAGGATAAGGATAGACTGCAGGGCCTTGTAGATGCCGTCGAGCATCATCTTTTCAAGGTCTTCCCACTTAAAGCCGATGATAAGCGCCATGATAGCCGCGGCGCAGACGCCGAGGAACATAGGCGCGTGGACCTCGTCAACGCCCATGATAAGCGGGCTGTCAAACTCAAGGATCGAGCTTGCCATCAGCAGGATCGTGATGAGAAGCACGATCAGCGCATGCCAAAGCTTGGGCTTGGGGAAATTCTTGTTTTCTTTATTCTCTTCGCTCATTGATTTGTTTACCAACCTTTCTGAATACTTTTTGAGGTGACCTGTGTTTTACGGTAAATGCGTTCGTTCCATGCATGGAACCCTGACCAAAACCCGGCGGATACACCACTCCTTTCATATGCTTGATAGTAGCATATCCGCGGGCGTTTGGCAAGGCTTTTGTAGCGGTCGTTACCAGCCGAGCTTGGTCATGGCGTCGTCGACAGCCTTGATGACGATATCGACCTCTTCCTTGGTGGTGACCAGCGGCGGGATGAAGCGCAGCACGTTGCCGTTGGTGTTATTGATCAGCACCTTGCTGTCCTTGAAGCAGAGATCGACGACCGGCTGGCCGCTCTCCTTGTTGACCTCGATGCCGTTGATGAGGCCGAGGCCGCGGATCTCCTTGATGGCGCCGGGATGGTGCTTCTCGATGACCTCATGCGCCTGCTGGCGGAAATACTCACCGACCTTGGCACAGTTGTCCAGAACGCCCTCATTGATCATAACGTCCAGCGTGGTCATGGCAAGCGCGCAGGCAAGCGGGCCGCCGGCGAAGGTGGAGCCGTGGGTGCCGGGGGTCAGGGTCTTGGCGGCGTCGCCCTTGGCGCAGACAGCCGCGATGGGGACGCCGGAGCCGAGCGCCTTGGCCATGGAGCAGCAGTCCGGCTCAACGCCGTAATACTGATGGGCAAAGAGCTTGCCGGTACGGCCGGAGCCGACCTGAACCTCGTCAAACATAAGAAGGATGCCCTTCTCGTCGCACAGCTCACGCAGGCCCTGCAGGAACTCCTTGCTGGCCGGGCGGACGCCGCCCTCGCCCTGAACGGGCTCGGTGAGGATCGCGGCGGTGTACTCGTCGACAAGCGCCTTGACGCTCTCGAGATTGTTGAACTCGGCATAGCGGAAGCCGGCGGGCAGCGGCTCAAAATACTTGTGAACGCCGTACTGACCGGTGGCGGTGCAGGTGGCGAGCGTACGGCCGTGGAAGCTGTTCTTCATCGTGATGACGACGAAACGCTCGGGATGGCCGTGATCCTTGGCATACTTGCGGGCCAGCTTGATCTGTCCCTCGTTGGCCTCGGCGCCGGAGTTGGCAAACAGCACCTTCTCAAAGCAGCTGTTCTCAACGATCAGCTTCGCGGTCTGGACGGCGGGCTCGTTGTAGAAGTAGTTGGAGCAGTGGAGCATGGTCTCCGCGCGCTCCTTCAGGCACTCCTGAATGCGGGGATGGCAGTGGCCGAGGCCGTTGACGGCAATACCGCCGACATAGTCGAGGTACTTGTTGTCGTCCTCGTCATAGACCCAGCAGCCTTCGCCGCGCTTCATGGCGATGGGCATACGGATGTGGTTGCCGTAAAGGTACTTGTCGCCGTTCTCGATGACTTCCGCGTTGCTGGTCATTCTCTTGATCATGATGGTTTTCCTCCCAAAAATATTTATTCTACCTATTTGGCTCCTGTTACTTGATGCCGACGCTATTTTGCGCCGTGCCGATGGTCGTGCCGAGGTTTTCGGTCGTGAAAGCCTCATAGAGTATGCTGTGCGGCTTCCTGCCGTCGATGATGTGGACGGAGGTGACGCCCTCCTCGATCGCCTGCACGCAGCAGTCGACCTTGGGGATCATGCCGCCGGAGATAACGCCCTTGTCCTTGAGCATCTGCACGTCCTTAATGTTGAGATAGCTGATAACGTCGCGCAGCTCGATTGAGTTGCAAAGGCCCTCGATGTCGGTCAGCAGGATCAGCTTCTCGGCGCCGAGCGCGCTGGCAAGCTTGCCCGCAGCGGTGTCGCCGTTGATGTTGTAGGTGTTTCCCTGTCCGTCGGTCCCGACCGGTGCAACGACGGGGATGAAGCCCGCGTCCAGAACGGCGTTGATGGCGTCGGCGTTCACATAGTCGATATCGCCGACGAAGCCCAGCTCCTCAGAGCGCTTGTGACAGTGATAGATGTCCCCGCTGACGCCGGAAAGCCCCACTGCCCTGCCGCCGAGCTTATTGATAAAGCCGACGAGCTCGGTGTTCACCTGGCCGACAAGCACCGCCTCGACGACACGCATCGTGTCCTCGGAGGTATAGCGCAAGCCGTTGATGAACTGCACCGGTATATTGAGCGTTTCAAGCATCTTGTTGATACCGGGGCCGCCGCCGTGAGAAAGCACGGGGCGCATGCCGAGCAGTTTGAGCATGACGATGTCGTGCATGACCGCGTCCTTGAGCTCGGCGTTGATCATGGCGTTGCCGCCGTACTTGATGACGACCGTCTTGCCCGCGTACTTCTGCAGGTAAGGCATGGCCTCCATCAGGGTTTCGACCTTATTAGCAATGTCGCTCATGTTCTATAGTCTCCGTTGATCTTGACGTAATCATAGGTCAGGTCGCAGCCCCAGGCCTTCGCCTGTCCGTTGCCCTGATAGAAGCGGACGATGACGGTGATGTCGTGCTCGGAGAGGATCTTCGTCGCGAACTCCTCGTCGAAGTCGGTGCCGAAGCCGTCCTTCATGACTTGGACCTCGCCCACGGCGGACTTGATGATGCAGTCGGCATGGGTCGGGTCGACGTCCGCTCCAGAGTAGCCGGCGGCAGCCATGATGCGGCCCCAGTTGGCGTCGCGTCCGAAAACGGCGGCCTTGAAGAGCATAGAGCCCGCAATGGACTTCGCGACCAGGCGCGCGTCGTGCTCGGTCGGCAGATCGTAAGCCTCGACCTCGATCAGGTGCTGCGCGCCCTCGCCGTCGGAGGCGATGCGGCGGGTGATGTCGAGACAGATATGCTCGACGAGGCCCGCGAGCGCCTTCTTGTCCTCCTCGGTCTTGATTTCGACGCCGGAGGCGCCGTTGGCGAGCAGGAAGATGGAGTCGTTGGTGGAGGTGTCGCCGTCGACGGTGCACATATTGAAGCTCTTGTCGACCGCGGCCGAGAGCATCTTCTGAAGATCCGCCGCGTCAGCTTTGGCGTCGGTGGTAACGTAGACGAGCATGGTCGCCATGTTCGGGTGGATCATACCGGAGCCCTTCGCCATAGCGCCGATGCGGACGGTGCCGCCGGAAAGCTGCAGCTCATAGGCGGACTCCTTCTTCTTGGTGTCGGTGGTCATGATCGCCCAGGCGGCGTCAGTGCCCTTTTCCTTGCTCATGTCGGGCACGATGCGGCGCACGCCGTCCAGCACGCGCTCGACCGGCAGACGCTGGCCGATGACGCCGGTGGAGCAGACGAAGACCTCGTCCTCGCCAAGGCCCAGCAGACGCTCTGCCTCGGTCTCGACAGCCTTGGCGTCCTTGATGCCCTGCTCGCCGGTGGCGGCGTTGGCGTCGCCGCTGTTGATGACGATGGCGCGTGCCTTGCCCTTCTTGAGGATCTCGCGGTCAAGGATGACAGGGGCGGCGCAGAACTTGTTGGTGGTGAAGCATGCCGCGCAGGAGGCGGGCTTCTCGGAATAGATGATCGCCACGTCGGGCTTTTCCTGCTTCTTGTTGGGGTTCTTGACGCCCGCGTAAACAGCGCCCGCGGTGTAGCCCAGCGGCGCGGTCACGCCACCCTCGATAAGCTTGTATTCCATGATGGTAT
This sequence comes from Oscillospiraceae bacterium, assembly GCA_017620315.1. Taxonomy (GTDB): domain Bacteria; phylum Bacillota; class Clostridia; order Oscillospirales; family Oscillospiraceae; genus Hominicoprocola. Next base: position 7,692 of record JAFZQQ010000032.1, read on the forward strand.
GTCCCCTTTCTATTATATTTCGCGCCGCAGCGCGAAATGATTTTTGATTGTTTTTTCCGGCGGCGTGTACGTCGGAAAAAAACACTTTGCGCATAGCGCCCGTGCGCCATTGGCGTGCGGGAAGCGAAGCGATACTTTTTTCAAAAAGAGGCTATACCTCTTTTTGGAAGGCTTTTAGGGATACATGGCGGGGTACATGAGGCCTGTGGTCTCGGGGATGCCCATGATGAGGTTCATGTTCTGGATCGCCTGTCCGGCGGCGCCCTTGCCGATGTTGTCAATGACGCTGGAGACGATCAGGCGCTTGGTGCGCGCGTCGTAGGTCGGGGTCATGGC
>JAFZQQ010000378.1 GCA_017620315.1 Oscillospiraceae bacterium
AGCATATAGACCTGCTCGAACTGGCGCAGTCCCAGAACGCTCGCGAGCGTCACGCAGGTGAGCAGTGAGGTCATTTTAATGAGCGGGATGGTGATATGTATCGCCTGCTGGAAGTCGGTTGCGCCGTCGAGCGTTGCGGCCTCGTAGTAGGCGGTGTCGATGGTGGAGATATCCGCCATCATGATGACCATGTAATAGCCGACGTAGAATACCCAGTAAATGAGCACGGCGGGAAACGCGCTCTCTACCGTGCCGAGCCAGTCCTTTGCGACGTGGCCAAGCCCGATGGCGCGCAGAAGTCCGTTGAGAAGCCCGGTGTCAGCGCTGTAGATGGCGCGCCAGAGCGTCGCGAGCGCAATGCCGGAGATCACCTGCGGGAAGAAGTAGACCGTGCGGAAAAACTTCCAGCCTCTGGGCTTCCGCGAGAGTATGATCGCCATTACCATGGCAAGCGGCACCTGGATAAAGCCCGCGACGAGCGCCCATATCACGTTGTTGACGACCGAGCGCACCAAGGACTTGTCGCGGAAGAGCTTCAAGAAGTTCTGAACGTCGGCAAATGTGGCGGTGGAAATGCCGTTCCATTTAAGGAAGCTGACCACAATGACATAGATCACCGGGATCACAAAGAAAACGAGCATGAGCGCGAGCGCCGGCGCCAGAAAGGCGATCAACGGGGCACGGTCCGAGCGCGTCAGCTTCATGGGAACACCTCCTGCTTGGCGGAATTAGGGAACAGGGTGCGGCACGAAACCGCACCCTGCTGCTTTTCGGGATCCTATCAGGCGGCGTTGTCGATAGCGGTCTGGAGCATATCGACAAAGCCCTGCTCGTCGACCTGCCCGAGAACGAGCGCGGAGACGGCGGCGGGGAACTCGGTGGAGAAGGCGGTCGGGAAGGCGCCGTTCACATGCAGAATGGTGAAGCTGGCGTTGTTGGCGACCTCGGTGACCTTCTGGGAGATAACGCTGGTGTCGGGCGAGGGATTGTACTTGACGAAGAACATCGCGCCGGAGCTGAGAGCCAGCTCAGAGACGTGGGTGGGATCGGTGACGTACTGCAGGAACTTGACGACAGCGGCCTCCTTGGCGGGGTCGTCCTGCTTGGCGGCTGCGAGGAAGCCCTGAACGGTGGTCACAAGACCGCCCGCGCCCTTGCCTCCGTTGTAGGAGGGGTTGGCTGCGACTTCGCACTCGTCTGCAAGAAGCTTGCCGTTCACGGCGTTGTCTTCCTTGTAGAAGTTGGCGATCCACCACGGGCCGTTGAGATAAACGGCGGTGTCGCGCCCGATGAAGTGGCCGTTGACGTCGCCGGCGGTCGCGGAGACGGCGCCGTCAAAGGTGTAATTGTACATCTCCTTGAGGACCTTGGCAGCCTCGACAAAGGCGGGATCCTTGAGACCGTTGGCATAGACGTCCTTGCCGCCGATCGCCTCGACGATCAGGGAGTACCAGAGCATGGACGACCAGGCGTTGTCGCCGGCCATCTGGCCCATGACGTTGTAGCCCTTCGCCTTCACGTCCTTCGCCATGGCGAAGAATTCGTCATAGGTGGTGGGGAAGTGATCCCAACCGGCTTCGGAGAGGATCGTCTTGTTGTAGATCGGGGTGAAGACCGCGCTCTCAAAGGGGAGGATGTAGGTGTGGCCGTCAACGCTCCAGGCGTCGAAGGTGCCGTCGGCAAAGGTGTCGCCCCAGCCCTGCTGGAGATACGGGGTGAGATCCATGAACTTGCCGGACTCCGCGTAAGCCTTGATATCGAAGGTGGTGTCAAGGATGCACAGGTCGGGGGCGGCGGTGGTGGTGATGGTTGTGCGGATCTTGTCGCGGTAGGCCTGATAGTCGGTCTGCTCCTCGACGACGACCTTGATCGAGCCGGCGTTCTCGGCGTTGAAGTTTTCGACGAGCTGAGCCATATAGGCTGCCTTGGAATCAGTGCCGACCCAGATGCTGGGGAAGTTGATGACGATCTCACCGGCAGAGGCGGAGGGTGAAGCGGTGCTGCCGCCCGACGACTGCGAGGCAGCGGCGCTGCTGCCGGACGCAGCAGGCTCGTTGGTCTTTGCGCCGCAGGCGCAAAGCGCAAGCACCATGGCAAGCGCAAGCAGCAGCGCGGTAAACTTCTTAGCTCTCTTCATTGTTCCTTCTCCTTTAATTAACATTATTAACTAATTGCTGACAAAAAATATTGCCTTACGCAACTTAGTACATTTGCAATTATAACGGGATTTTTTGAAAAAGTAAAGCAATTTGAAATGCCTTATTCGTAGATTTTTTGGCAAGGATTTTGTGTATTATCACAGAATTAAGTTACAGCGTTAAGTTTACTGCGGAGGGCTGTCCTCCACAGTAAACCTGCGGCTTTGAGCAAAAAACGGGATATTACATTTGTGCGATGCGGGCAAAGAGCTCCGCCCACCGGCTTTGCGCGCGGCAGAACACGGGGGGCTTTCCCAGAGGGGCGGAGACTGTGTGCTCTCCGCCGTTGAAGCGCTCGCCGGACCACAGCAGGCGCCAGTCGCCATCCGGCAGCCAGAGCCGCCTTTCGGCGCAGCCGGGCTCCGTCACCGGACAGACGATCATATCGTTGCCGAGCATATAGCTGTAATTTTCGCGGCGCCATGCCTCGGGGGAGTCGGGGCAGTCCCAGAACAGCGGACGCATGACGGGCGCGCCCTTTTCGGCGTTCTCACGCACGCATTCGCGCATGTAGGGCAGCAGCGCGGTGTGTATCCCGCTCCAGCGCGCTGCTGCGGCAAGCGTGCGCTCGTTGTCGTAAAGCTGCACGTTGTCGTCCGGGCGGTTGCCCTCGTGAGTGCGCATGACGGGCGTGAAGCAGGAAAACTCCAGCCAGCGGACAAGCAGCTCCTCGCTGCGCCGGAGTCCGAAGAGCGTCGTATACCCGCCGGTATCGCTGCAATGCAGCCCGAAGCCGCTCATGCCGAGCGTCAGAGCCGCCGTGACGACCGAGGGCAGCCCGTCGTCGTCAGACCAGTCGACGCACTGGTCGCCCGCCCAGATGAGAGTCGCGCTGCGCTGGCTGCCGGTCGCGCCCGCGCGCATGAAGAACACGCACTCGCCCAGCTTTCCGCTCTCCTCCACCGCCTCACGGTTGCACCTCGCCCAAAGCGCGGGCCATTCGTTGTGGAAACGCAGTCCGCTGCCGCCGCAGCACACGGCGTCCGCGGGGAGGTATTCGCCGAAGTCCGCCATCCAGCCCCGGAAACCCATTCCGATGAGGTTGCGGCGGATGACCTGCTTGTACCACTCGAAAGCCTCCGGCATGGTGAGGTCGACCACACCGCAGTTGAATTCGCCGAAGTCGAAAAGGTAGTCGCTGCCGTCGGCGCGGCGGACAAAGTAGCGTTTTTCTGCCGCTTCGGCATAGAGCTGTCCGCCCTCGACAAGATAGGGGTTGATATATATGATCTGGTTGTAGATGCTCTCCACATCG
>JAFZQQ010000379.1 GCA_017620315.1 Oscillospiraceae bacterium
GCCGTTGCCGCCGTAGCGGAAGCGCTGACCGCGAAGGGCTATCAGCTCCTCTCCGCGCTGGAAGAAATTATTCCGCAGCAGGGCTATATCAAGCTCACCGACGAGGGTGATATCAAGAATATGCAGAAAATGCTGGACTGCTTTGAGGACAACGAGGACGAGGATCTGGACGAGGATACCGTCATGATGGATGCGCTGGACTGCGGCGCAGACGACTTTGAGCCGGACGAGGGGTCCTTCACTGTCTATACCGCGACGGACGCCGTGGCCGCCGTTGCCGAGGCGCTGTCTGCCAAGGGCTACAAGCTGCTGTCCGCCCAGGAGGAGATGATTCCCCAGCAGGGCTATATCAAGCTCACCGACGAGGGCGACATCAAGAACATGCAGAAGATGCTGGACTGCTTCGAGGAGAACGAGGACGTCCAGAACGTCTGGCACAACTGGGAAGACGCGGAATAATTCGATATTGCAAAAGCGGGGGAGTGATATTCACTCTCCCGCTTTCGTTATATCGGCTTTTCTGCGGCTTACTTCAGGCCGTTTTCGTAGGCCTCGATCATCTTGCGGACCATCTGGCCGCCGATGGAGCCGGCCTGCTTGCTGGTCAGGTCGCCGTTGTAGCCCTGCTTCAGACTAACGCCGACCTGCCTTGATGTTCTTTTTACAACAAACAGAGCTCATTCACAGGCCGCTTTCGGCAGCTCGCGCACCGATTCTTTGCTCACTTCACCGATGAACTTGTAAAAGATGCGGATGCTCTGCCGATAAGGCGTGTTTCGATGCGTGGCCTTCGTCAGGCCGTCGGAAAAGACCTTCGGGCCGACCTCGATCCGCTCGACAAAGGTAAGAAGGGTTTCCCGATCCAGCGTATCGATGTGCGTATAGCGGCGGGCCAGAGCAAAAAAACGGCGGTAGTTCGCTTCCGTCTCATCCGCAGTAGTGGGGACAGAAAGCTCTGCAAGCTCCGCCTTCAGCCCAGCGGCTTCCCGCTCCAGGTCTGCTACGATGCGGCTGAGGCGGTCGTCGTCGAGCTTGCCCTCGGCGTTGTCCGTATAGAGCTTGGTCACGATCTTGTCGATGGTGGCCATCCGGGCACCTGCCTGCTCCTGACGCAGCTTTCTGGCCCGCTGCCGTTCCTCGCTGTCGCTTTCCGCTGCGGCGTTCCGTGCGATCTCTTCCATCTGCTGATCGTTCAGTGACAGCAGACTGTTCAGATCCCGCCGGACGACCTCAAGAAGATCGGAATACTTTACGCGGACGCCGTCGCAGGGCTCCGGCAGCTCCTGCCGTTGATGCACGCAGGCCAGATACCAGTATTTCTCCCGCTCGCCCTTATAGACCGTGCCGCAGGAGCAAAGCGCGTGCCCGCAGCGGGAACAGTACGCGACGCCCGAAAAAATGCTCTTCCGCACCTGGTCAAAAGCCCGATAGTCCGAGCTTCCGCGGCCGAGATTGCGGTGCGCCATATCAAACTCATTTTGTGTGACGAGTGGCGTGTGCGTATTTTCCGTGATTGCCCAGCCCTCTCGCGGGACCGGCGCTTTTTTCTTCGACTTGACGCTGACCTTGCGGGACTTGCCCAGCAGCGTGTGACCGAGATATACGGGGTTTTTCAGGATGCGCTTGACCGTGGTGTAGTTCCAGAGGTCCGATGCCCTTGCTGCGCCCTTTTCGGAATACTGGTCGCGGTATAATACCCGGTACTTCAACGGAGGAATGACGCCTGCGTCGCTGAGGTCCATGGCGATCTTTCGGGAGGAGTCTCCTGCTGCGGCCTGCGCGAAGATACGCTTGACCACCGGCGCGGTCAGCTCGTCCGGAATCAGGCGATTTCTGTCCTCGGGGTCCTTCTTATAGCCGTAAGGCGGACAGGCGCAGTATTGACCGCTTTCCCGCTTGTAGCGGAGGACGTCCTTGACCTTTCGGGAGCCGTCGAGCAGATAGACCTCGTTCATGGCAAACTGAAACGGCGCCATGATATTATCCTGCTCGGTGTCGAAGTTGTCCGCAATCGCAATATAGCGGATCCCATGCTCCGGGAAGAATTGCTCGGCGTAATAGCTGGATTCCCGCATATCGCGTCCGAGACGGGACAGGTCCTTGGTGATCACGGTGTTGGCCTTGCCCTGGTCCAGCTGTCGCATCATTTCGATGAAGTCCGGACGGTCAAAGTTGCCGCCGCTGTAACCGTCGTCCACGAATTCGCGCACCAGCGTGAGCCCGTGCTGTCGGCAATAGTTCTGAACGATGGCCCGTTGATTTGTGATACTGGAGGATTCGCCCTTGTTCGCCTCCTCAATGGACAGGCGAAGATAGGCAAACGCCAGTGAAAGATTGTCGGTTCTCATGCGACCCTCCTTCGGATGAACCGACCCACAACCTGTAGTATAGCATAAGGAGATCGGTTACGCTACGGTTTCCTGCATTTCCTTATTCGCTACAGCAGCTTCTTTCTCTATACGCTCGCGGATCAGCTCTGTGAGCTTTTGTTTTTCTGAATATACGCGGTCTATTTCATAGATTGCGTTTCCTATGATGATTTCTTTTTGTTCCACGGTTACACACCCCCTTTTCAAGAGCATTCCCTTTATTCCTGCATATCATGCAATACTGAGCATTTGAGCGATTTGAGTTGAGCTTCATAACATAAATACGGAGCAGACGCTGTTTTTCTGCAGCATTTTTCTAAATCATCGAAAAATAATCTTCTGCGGGCTAATTAGTGTGCTATAATAAATGGTATCAAGTGAATGAATGCCGCAGAAGGGAGTGGCGAATCATGGAGCATTATGAAAAAGCAGTCGCCATCTGGAAGCAGAAGAGAATTACAAACGATGCAGAGCTGGCAGAGGCGCTGAACGGCCACAGCATTGCATTTGCTTACCATTCCGGTAAGCTCGAAAACGAACAGATCACGTATCACGATACGAGGGAGATTTTTGAGCACGATGGCGTTACCTCATACACTGGAGATCTGCGGACCCTGTTTGAGATTCGGAATGCGAAGGACGCGAACGAGCTTTTGCTCACGGCTTTCAACGAGCGCCGGCCTCTGGATGAATCGCTGGTAAAGGAGTTTCAACTCCGACTGACGCAGAACACATACGATACCCGCCGCTGGCAGCTCGGTGAGCGCCCCGGCGAATACAAAAAGCACGACTATGTGACCGGTAAGGCAGAGATCGGCGCTGCGCCGGAGGATGTGCAGGAGGAGGTCTCGGAGCTCCTTGCAGAACTGGTCGATATCCCGGCGGAAAAAGCGTTGACAGCCGCCGCGTACTTCCACGCCAAGTTCGAGAACATCCATCCCTTTGCCGACGGCAACGGACGGACAGGCCGACTTGTCATGAACTATCTGCTGCTCCTCTGCGATCACCCTCCGATCATCATTCACGAGGAGGACCGCAAGGGCTATTACGCCGCGCTGGAGGCGTGGGATGAACGGCAGGAGCTCGAGCCGCTGATTCGTTTTTTGAAGGAACAAACGGCGAAGACCTGGGAGAAGCAAATCGAGCGCGCGGAGCGCAAGCACGACAAACAATGAACTAGAAAAGAAAAACCGACGCTCGGATCATCTGAGCGTCGGTAAACGTCAAAACGGGGCGAAGTGTTTCAAGACACCCGCCCCGCGTTTTTGTATTCAGTTTCAAAGCACAGTTTTCAGCATGGATATCTTAACATACATGGGATTACGGTTCAAGAGCAAAACCGTGCCATGTCAGTGCCACTTCAGTGCCAATGCAAAAAAATATTTTCCATAGAGCAAAAATCTTTCTTCGCCCAAGAAAGAAGATTGCAGAAATCTGTCGTTTTCCCATGTTAGGCAAGCTCGGAGCGGTCAACGAACGCTTTGATTGCTGCGCTCAATTTCATCCTCGATTGCGGCAAGCAACACGCTGGGCTGCACGCCGAGGGCTTCGCTGATTGTGAAGAACGTCTCCAAAGTTGGCTTTCGCGTCCCACGTTCAATGGCGCTCAAGTGTGTCCTTCCAATA
>JAFZQQ010000380.1 GCA_017620315.1 Oscillospiraceae bacterium
GCCAGGCTGCGTTGTCGTCCTTGGCGGGCGCCAGCCCGCCTGCGTCCTCCGCCTTGCCTGACAAAAATTCTGCTCGCAAGGCTTTGCCACTTTTAGTCGCACATTAGTATGAATGAAAAATTACGGCACAGAGAAAAGCCCTCGACGTCATGAAACGGTGACGCTGAGGGCTTTTTGGGCGAAAAAGTATTACAGCACAACGCCGTCCTTGAATATGGAGATCTCCCTTGCGCCGTGCGCTTCGGACCTGGTCTGCTCGCCGCCGGCGACGCGGAGAACGTGCTCGAGCAGCCGCGAGGCGGCGTCGTCTATGCTCTCGCCGGAGGCGACCGTGCCGGCGTCGAAGTCGATCCAGCCGCGCTTTAAGTCAAAAAGCGCGGTGTTTGAGGAGATCTTCACCGTCGGCGCGGGAGCGCCGAAGGGCGTGCCGCGTCCGGTCGTGAACAGGATGATGTGCGCGCCGGCGGCAGTGAGCGCGGTGGAGGCGACAAGGTCGTTCCCCGGCGCGCTGAGCAGATTGAGCCCGCGCTTCGTCACCGCGCCGGCGTATTCGAGCACGTCGACGATCTGCGCGCTGCCGCCCTTCTGCACGCAGCCGCAGGACTTGTCCTCCAGCGTGGTGATCCCTCCCGCCTTGTTTCCGGGACTGGGGTTTTCGTACACCACCTGCCCGTGGTTGACATAATATCGCTTGAAGCGGTTCACCATGTCGACGGCGCGGTCAAAGACGCCGCGGTCAAGGCAGCGGGAGAAGAGGATGCTTTCCGCGCCGAACATTTCGGGCACCTCGGTGAGCACCGTGGCGCCGCCGAGCGCGACCAGAAGGTCGGAAAACCGGCCGACGACGGGATTTGCCGTGACGCCGGAAAGCCCGTCCGAGCCTCCGCATTTGAGGCCGACAACCAGCTCGCCGGCGGGGATGGTCTCACGCCGCGCCCGGGAGGCGAAGTCCGCAAGCTCACGCAGCAGCGCGCTCCCGGCGGCAAGCTCGTCCTCCGCCTGCTGGCAGACGAGAAATTTGACGCGCCGCTCGTCCCATTCGCCGAGCTCCGCCTTGAACTGCTCCATGGTCAGGTTCTCGCAGCCGAGCCCGAGCACCAGCACGCCGCCCGCGTTCGGATGGCGCGCGAGCGCGGCGAGCAGCCGTCTGGTCTGTGCGTGGTCGTCGCCCATCTGGCTGCACCCGAAGGGGTGGGGGAAGGCGTAAAGCCCGTCTATGCTGCCCGTGACAAGGCCCTGATTTTCCCGGACGAGCGCAGCGGCGACGTTGTTGACGCAGCCCACCGTCGGCAGGATCCACAGCTCGTTGCGCACGGCGGCGCGCCCGTCCGCGCGGCGATAGCCCTCGAAGCTGCGCGGCGCGGGGGAGGGAAGGGCAGAGGTCTTGTGCTCATAGACATATTCCGCGTTCTCGGACAGCGCGGTGCGGACGTTGTGGACGTGCACCCAAGCCCCGCGCGCGATATCCGCCTTCGCGACGCCGATGGCGCAGCCGTATTTGACGACCGGAGCGCCCGCGGGGATATCGCGGAGCGCGAGCTTGTGACCGCGCGCGACGTCCTCCGCCGCAACGAGGGCGGAGCCGCCGACGCTGAGCGTTTCGCCCGCCGCGACGTCCTCAAGCGCGACGGCGACATTGTCCGAGGGATGTATTCTGATGAGCTTCAAAGCAGGCACTCCTTTATAGACTCATACATTCCAAGCGTATCGATTTGTTCGAGCGCGGCGGCGACGGCGGACTCAAAGCCGGGCAGAGTGGCAAGCGCGCCGCCCCACATCTTTTCGTTGTTCACAACGGCGTGCGCCAGCGCCTGCGCGCCGTCCTCCGCGTGAGCGCGGTAGAAATCCAGCACCCAGCCGTCGTCCTCGACGGTGTGGCTGCGCCCGCCGCCGCGGTAAAAGGCGATGTACGCGGCAAACGAGAAGGTCAGGCACTTCGGCAGGGCGCCTGTGCGCGCGGCGTATTCGACCAGGCTCGGCAGCACGCGCGCGCGCCACTTCGCCGTGGAGTTGAGCGCGATGGACAACAGCCGATGGTCTATATAGGGATTGTTGAATCGGTCTATTACCGAGACGGCGAACGCGGTCAGCTCGCCGCGCGGAAGGTCCAGCGTGGGGATGATCTCGTCCGTGAGCGCGCGGTCAAGAAAGCCGCGGATGACCTCGTCCTCCATGCACTCGCGCACGATATCCTTTCCCGCGAGGAACGCGGCGAGGACCATGGCGGTGTGCGCGCCGTTGAGGATGCGCACCTTGCGCTGCTTGTAGGGCGTCACGTCGTCGACGACCTGGATCGGCAGCCCCGCTTTTTCAAAGGGCAGCTCGCTTTTGAGCGACTGCGGCGCCTCGATGACCCACGCGGCGAAGACCTCGCCGGCGTCGGGGAGCGCGTCCTCATAGCCGAGCTTTTCGCACAGCCGCGCCGTCTCGTCCTTCGCAACGCCGGTGACGATGCGGTCGACCAGCGTGGAGCAGAACAGGTTTTCGCGCCCGACCCACTCGGCGAAAGCGTCCTCCAGCGCCCAGAGCCTGATGTACTCGTTCACGCAGCGGCGCAGCTCGTCGCCGTTGTGGTCGATCAGCTCGCAGGAGAGGATGATAAAGCCGCGTCCGCCGAGCCTCCAGCGTTCGTGGAGAAACGCGGTCAGCTTGGCGGGGAAGCCGGACGGCGGCGCGTCGTCCTTCCCGCAGGCGGGGTCGAAGACGATGCCCGCCTCCGTGGTGTTGGA
>JAFZQQ010000381.1 GCA_017620315.1 Oscillospiraceae bacterium
CCCGCGGGTATGCGCGAGATCGCCTCGGACATGTAGTCATACAGGCTTTCGTAGGCAGTCTCGGTGCTGTCCGCCACGTTTATCTTCTGGAGATAGGCGTTTATCTCGTCCTCGACCATGTGCTTTTTGACCCACTCGAAGCACTTGCCCGCGGTCTCCATCTCGGCAAAGTAGTTGAACTTGCCCGCCTGCGCGCCGACTATGCCGCACATCATCGCGGCAAGGTCGACCTTCTGGCGGTTGATGACCGTGCCGACCCAGCCGGAGGTGCCGGAATAGACGTGCGTGTCGCCCAGCCGCGTGCAGCCTGCGCCGACGCCGATCAGCGTCGCGTCGCCGCCTCCGCCGTAGACCACGGTCCCCGCCGCAAGCCCCAGCTCCTCAGCCGCGCGGCTTGTCAGGCGGCCCGCTATGTCGGTGCACTCGATCACGCGCGGCAGATGCTTTTCCTCCACGCCGTAGATCCGGCACAGCTCACGGCTCCAGCCCTCGTGCGCGCGGCGCGTGTCGTAAAGGAAGGTGGAATACGCGCTGTCCTTTGTCATGACGAATTCGCCGGTGCAGCGGCAGATGAGGTATTCCTTGACGTCAAGCCACTTGTACGCGCGCGCGAAGATCTCCGGTTCGTTCGCCTGCACCCATTTGTATTTCCACAGAGGGTCCTTGACGCTTGTCGACGCGGCGCGCGTGACGAGAAGGCTTCTCAACAGTATGGACAGCTCGACCCCTGAGACCGTGAGCCCGTGGGTAAGGCATTCGCGGAACTCCTTCACCGCGCGCTGGTCCATGTAGCTCATCGGACGGCGCAGGGCTTTGCCCTCTTTATCGACCAGCACCATGCCCTGCATCTGCGAGCAGAAGGACAGCCCGCCTATCTGCTCAGGCGCTATTCCCGTTTTCTCAAGCAGGAGCCGCGTTGTCCTGCACATTGCCCGCCACCATTCGTCCGCGTCCTGCTCGGCTCCTCCGTCCGGCGTTATCCACAGGCCGTAGCCCGCGTATTCGCCCGCCAGCAGCCTGACCTCGTTTGAGATCTCGAAAAGGCAGGTTTTCACGCCCGTCGTCCCGACGTCATAGGCTATCGCATAAAGCACAGCACCCTCTCCTCCTTTCATACTCCCAGCGCGCCGCACATAAAGCGCATAAATTCCTCCGTCATCCTCTCGTCGTTCCCGGTGATGTCCTCTCCGCAGTAAATGCGCATACGCTCCCGGTAATAATCGCAGCTGTATGAGAATTGCAGCGTCATAAGCAGACTGTCGAAAAAGAACGCGAACATCCGCGTGTCCGGCTTGCCCCGAGCTTTTCCGTCTGCCAGCGCAAGCTCCATCATGTGCGCGTATACCGCGGCGCTCCTTCCCTCTATCTCGCGGGCAAGCTGCGGCGCGTACTGCCGACAGCCGCCGGAGGTGATCTCGTTGTAAAGCGCGTTGTGGCTGGGATGGCGGCGGCTATGGTCTATCACCGCACCGATCAGCGAGCGCATCGCGGCCTGCACATCGCCTTCCGTCTTGACCGCTCTGACAAGCGCCTCGTCCAGCTCGCGCAGCGCGTAGCGCACGCAGGCCAGGAAAAACGCGTCCTTATCCTCAAAGTATTTATAGATGACGCCGACGCTGACTCCCGCCGAACGCGAAACCTCGCCTATGCTCGTGCGGTCAAGTCCCTTTCGCGAAAAGACCTCTATGCCCGTCTCAAGTATGGCGTTGACGTCCTTTTCCTCAAGCTTTTTATACATTTCTCTCTCCTGTCGTGAATATGCGTTCACGTCTTGCTTAAAGTATACCGCGGCTTCTTCCGCCAGTCAATATCGCGATACATACAATATTTCACGCTTCTTTTACAGCATTTTACTTAAATACCATGTCGGTGTACAACAGTCCGACAAAACCATCCCAAAGTTCCAAATGTTCCATACAATGCACAAAAAATATGCAGATTTAGGGGCCTGACGTATTGACTATGCCGTTTTACGGAAGTATACTGATTGCAATCCGTCCACACGGCGGATATAACATTAATACGATATTGGCAGGAGGACGCGCACAATGGCTATTCAGGTGGGCATCAACGGTTTCGGACGTATCGGTCGTATTGCGCTGCGCAGCATGATAGAGCGCGGCAGTCACAGCTATCACATCTGCGGCATCAATCTCCGCAACGCCGACCTTGACTTCATGGTGTATCAGGTCAAATACGACTCGGTTTTCCGCACGTTCTGCGGAAGCGTCGAGCACGACGGCAGCAATCTGATCGTCAACGGTCAGAAGATCCGCGTCTACAGCTATGACGACGCATCGGAGATCCCGTGGGACGACTGTTACGCCGAGTATATCATCGAGTCCACCGGCGCGTATCTCACGAAGGAAAAAGCGTCCGTCCATCTGAAAAACGGCGCGAAGAAGGTCATTCTCTCCGCCCCGTCGAAGGACAACGAAACGCCGACCTTTGTCATGGGCGTCAACCACACCTGGTACAAGCCGGATATGGACGTTGTCTCCAACGCCTCCTGCACGACCAACTGCCTCGCGCCGATGACCAAGGTCATCAACGACACCTTTGGCATAGAGCAGGCGCTCATGTCCACCATCCATTCCGCCACCGCCAAGCAGAAGCCGGTCGACTCCCGCGGCGGCAAGGACTGGCGCACAGGGCGCAGCGTGCTGGGCAACATCATCCCCTCCACCACCGGCGCAGCCAAGGCTGTCGGCGAGGTCATCCCCGAGCTCAAGGGCCGCATGACCGGCATGAGCTTCCGCGTTCCGACCACCGACGTCTCCGTGGTCGACCTGACCGCAAGACTCAAGACCGGCGCCACCTATCACGACGTTTGCGTTGCGATGGAAAACGCGGCGCAGAACAGCATGAAGGGCATCATCACCTGCACGGAGGATCCCGTCGTCTCCTCCGACCTGACCGGTTTCCCGCAGACCTGCATTTTTGACGAAAAAGCGGGTATCATGCTCGACGACAACTTCGTCAAG
>JAFZQQ010000382.1 GCA_017620315.1 Oscillospiraceae bacterium
ATCGGGAAACGCAGGACACACTGATCGACCTCTGCGTCGCAGTTGCCGCGGACGCAGAGAACATGTTCAAAATAATTGTTTAAAATGTTCAATGTATCTTTGGTATCATAGGCGTTCGGAAGATTGTTGCGGGGTCCGTGATACAGGAGGTCGCCGAGAAGCAGGATTTTGTCGGCTTTTTCCCGTTCAAAGGCATCTGCGAGCGCGCGGCAGGCGGACGCCGAACCGTGCAGGTCGGAAGCAATGAGAAGTTTCATGGGTATCTCCGATCGTTCATATACAATTTAATTATAGCGGGCTCTATGCGACGGGGACGGCGCGGAAGCACGTGCCGTTGTCCTTCGGCACGACGGCGCCGGCGGTGAGGTCGACGATCCGCCCGGCATAGGCGGCGGAGGCCTCGTCCTCCACGAGCACGCGCACGGTCACGTCCGCCGCGAAATCCGTATCCTCGATGACGCCGCCCGCGTTCTCCGTCTCGGTTCGCACACGCTCGTAAAGGGCGTACGGGCAGACGAGCGTCATGCTCCGCCAGAGCGACAATCGCGCGAGACCGGCCGCGCTCAGCGCCGAGGAGGCCGCCTGCGAATACGCGCGCACCAGGCCGCCGGCGCCCAGCAGGATGCCGCCGAAGTAACGGGTGACGACGCAGCAGAAGTCGGCTACGCCGCTTTTACGGAAGACCTCGAGCACGGGCATGCCGGAGGTGCCCTGCGGCTCGCCGTCGTCGGAGTAGCGCATGGCGCCGTTTTCCCGGACGATATAGGCGTAGACGTTGTGCGTGGCGTCCCAGTGCTGCTCGCGCATCGCTTTGATGTGTTCGATGGCCTCGTCCTCGGTCTTGACGGGCCAGACGCGCCCGATGAAGCGGGAGCGTTTTTCGGTGAACTCCGCCTCTCCGTAACCGGCGGGGACAAGGGTCGCGTTCGTGTCGCTCACGCTTCTCCTTCCGCGAGGAATTCGCGTACGCGGCCGTAGGTGTCGGGTTTTAAGACGGCCTCGACCTCGATGCAGTCGTCCGTATAGTCGACGCGCAGCACCTCGCCGCTGCGGTGCAGCTCCTCAAGAAGCCCGCCGCGGGCGTAGGGCAGGCGCAGGACGGCTCTTCTGTTGCCGCGCTCCAGGACGGCGCGGATGGCCTCGATGAGCGTATCGACGCCCTCGCCGGTCTTCGCCGAGATGCGCACGACGTTCTCGCCGCGCGGCAGCGTTTCGCCGGTGTAGACGTCGCATTTGTTGAAAACGGTCAGGGAAGGCGTCTTCTCCGCGCCGAGCTGTTCGATGAGGTTTTCCGCCACGGACGCCTGCTCGCGCCATTCGGGGTTGGAGGCGTCGATGACGTGGAGCAGCAGGTCGGCGTACTCCAGCTCCTCGAGCGTCGCCTTGAACGCCTCGATCAGGTGGTGGGGGAGCTTCCGGATGAAGCCGACGGTGTCGGAGAGGAGCACCTCGGTCGTCGGGCTTATCCTCAGGCGGCGCGTCGTCGTGTCGAGCGTGTCGAACAGACGGTCGTTCGCCTCGATGCCGGCGTCCGTCAGCCGGTTGAGGAGAGAGGACTTGCCCGCGTTCGTGTAGCCCACGAGCGCCACGACGGGGAGACCGTTCTTCTCGCGCAGGCGCCGCTGCGTGCTGCGCACCTTGCGCACCTGCTCGAGCTCCTCCTCCAGCTTCTGTATCTTGCGCCGGATATGGCGGCGGTCGGTCTCAAGCTGCGTTTCGCCGGGGCCGCGCGTGCCGATGGGGGAAGGGCCGCTGCCGGCCGTCTGACGGACGAGATGGCTCCACATGCCGGTCAGACGGGGGAGCAGGTATTTGTACTGCGCCAGCTCGACCTGAAGCTTGCCCTCGCTCGTCCGCGCGCGCTGGGCGAAAATATCGAGTATGAGCGAGGAGCGGTCGATGACGCGCACGTCGAGATCGTCGGAAAGCGCGCGCATCTGGGAGGGGGTGAGCTCGTTGTCGAAGACGGCGAGCGTACATTCCTCCGCGTCGATAAGACGCTTCAGCTCAGTGACCTTGCCCTCGCCGATGAAGGTGCGCGGATCGGGCGTCGGCCTGTATTGCAGCACGCGCCCGAGCGAGACGCCGCCCGCCGTTTCCAGCAGGGCCTCCAGCTCGTCAAGGCTTTCGTCGGTGGAACGCTCCGACGGCTCCATGCTGTCGGCGTAAAGACCGGCGATGACGGCCCTTTCGATCTTTTTTTCTTCCAGTGTTTCTATGATTATCGCCTCTCAAACGCTTCGATGATCTCCGCGAAATAGATCCTGTGGTAATCGCCGTCCGCGAAATACTTCCGCCGGTCCTCCTCGGGGATGTCCGCCTCGGTGAGCTCGCGCTCAAAGCGCCGGCGGCAAACGAGCACCGTCTCGGCCTCCTCGAAATACGGCGCGCCGCATTCGGCGAAGACGGGCGTCAGGCCGGTCTCCTTCACCTTGTCGACGTCGCGTCCGCTCCTAGAGCCGCAGAGGGCGAGCTCCCTGCGGAACCCTTGTCCGAAGAAGCTGATCGTGAAGGTGTCGCCGCCGTTCATGAAACCGTAGGTGAAGCGCGACGGCCGCACGAGCACGATCGCGGCGGGACGGCCCCATAGGACGCCGAGATAGCCCCAGCCGGCCGTCATGGTGTTGAAGCCGTTTTTGTCTCCCGCCGTCAGCAGGAACCAGTCGCGGCCGATCATTTCGAAGGGGTTGCCCCTGAGGGCCTGCGGCTCGATCTTCTCAAGCTTCATGTTCGATACCTCCGGTATGAAAAAGATATTTCATATAGTATAGCACAAGCTTCCGCAAAAAAAAAGTGCTTCCTTCGCGTTCCTGCATCTTGACAGGGCGGCGCAAAAGTGTTACTATCTTCTTCGCGATGTGCGCGAGTGGTGGAATTGGCAGACTCGCTAGATTCAGGTTCTAGTGCTCACTACGGGCGTGCGGGTTCAAGTCCCGCCTCGCGCACCAAAAGCCCTAAAATCTTCGGATTTTAGGGCTTTTTGCTGTCTAAAAGTTCAGATAATCGCTTCTGTTCATTAGATTTTTTCAGCCTGCTTGACGTTAGATTTTTGGAACACGTCAAGGAGGCATTTTTATGAAAAGAACGCTTATTTTGAATGCCCAAAAGGTCAGACGCACTACATTCAAAGAAGGCGCTCTGCTATCTTCCTGCCGTTGTTCCTGTTCATCGGCTGCTCCTCCGCTGTTGGATTGATAGTATTTTATCACAGAGGGAGGCAGAAAAAAAGAAGAATTATCAGTTACTTGATTATTGTCTTTTTGGCGTCGGCGTGGTAAAATTATTTCAAAATTGATGATATAATATTATATATTAGGTGAGATTATTGTAATGAACGATAACGAACGTAAAAAACTATTATCGCTAAAAAAGAAAACAATTATCATTTTTCATTACCTTTTGAGTTTATAAAAAAGAATTATGGTGATGGTAATTACGATATAGCAACAGCATTTATGGAAATTGATGTAATATGGAATGATACTGAATACGGCTATGAAGTATTTTATAATTGCCCCAGTATGGGGATAATTGACCCTGCTGAAGGAAATGGAAGTGAAGATGATTTCTACTTCGACATTGTAGAGCCAGATTTGCTGGAAAAACTATCTTGTATGGGAATAACATCAGAAGCACTTGTTAGTGGTACTGGAAGCTATTAACTTTTCTTGAAGTGTTCTATGAGGGGGAGAACTGAAAATGCCATTTTGTATGAATTGTGGAAAAAAACTACCAGACGAGGCACAATTCTGTTACCAATGTGGAACTCCACTTGGAAGTGTTTCTCCCTTTGGAGCGAAAGGTAACAGTTCCAATAATCCATCACTTATTCAATATGAAACTATGCTCAAATGTCCCAATTGCGGATCATCAATAGGACGGCTTGATGCTGCTTGCCCGTATTGTGGAAGTCAAATTGCTAAACGTGAAGCATCAAGCACAGTGCGAAAATTTGCTGAAGAATTATCACGAATTGAAGCCGAGGCAGTTGAAAGAGTTGAAAAAGTTGAAAAAGAAGAAACCAGGCCAACCGGTTTCTGGAGTAGCCTAACAACATCTGATTCTGCGCTTGACGATGTGGTTGAAACATGGTTTGAAAAAAACATTGAAAGAGCTTATGGCAGTAAAACGTTTGAAAGAAAAATCTCCTTGATAAACGCATTCCCAATTCCTAACACAGTTGAAGAAATAACTGAGTTTATTTTGCTTGCCATAGCAAATATTGACGTAAAATATGGCAAAAAAAGTAAAAAGAACACCGCTAGGGGAAGGCCAGGAACCATGTATTATACTGATATAAAACTCGCGACAACTTGGGTAAATAAACTGGAGCAGGCTTATTCTAAGGCTAAGTTATCGTTCCCTAATCACCCTACATTTCCAAAAATTAGAAGCATTTATGAAAACAAAATGAGAGAATTAGATAGGTTATAATCAATTATTACCATCCACTCTCCCAAAACATCCATAAACCGTCGTTCTGCTGATGTCGCAAACTCTCGTCAATTCAAGTTTCCTCCTCGCCCGTAGGGCGGCATCCCCTGATGCCGCCGTTACGCATCGTGGTGCAAGCGGCGCGATGAGGGCATCGCGCCCTACGGGATGGGGAGCGAGGAAAAACGAAGCGCGCGCCGCAAAAGGTCAATTTGTCCGTC
>JAFZQQ010000383.1 GCA_017620315.1 Oscillospiraceae bacterium
AATTATGGCGGCAAAGCGCAGAAAAAGCACAAGCCTGTTCGCAACGGCAGTGATTCTGATCATTCTGTTCGCCGTGGGCTTTGAGCTTTTGCAGATGCACGAAAAGCTTGCCGCCGCGCAAGGCGAGCAGGCGATCATATCGCAGCGTCTTTCCCGCCAGCGCCAGGAGAACCGCACGCTCGAGGCTGCGCTGGAACGCGCAGACGACCCGGAATTTTTGCAGCAGCTCGCCCGCGAGCAGCTCGGCATGGTCTCGCCGGGCGAAAAGGACTTTTACGACGTCAGCCACTGAAGCTGATATTCCCAAAATGGGAATGTGAAAAGCGGTTTGGCGAGCCGTGATAAAAAAATATAAAAAAACTGCCACATCGAAAAGTTCCTCGTATCAACAGGCAGAGGCGAAACACAAGGCTCTTTTCAAAACAACATAAGAAAGGCGGTTTGCCATGAACGAAGAAAAAATGGCCGGGCGCAGCGCAATGCCTGGGGACAGGAAAGACGGAGAACTCGGCGAAGAGGCGCTTGAAGCCGTTGCAGGCGGGGTATCTCCTTTTTGGGGGAATTGCGATATCTGCCAGACTTATTTCAATCTCACTGCGTCGAGCAGAAAGGTGATCGACGGCGTAGAAAAATGGGTCTGCCCTAAATGCGCGGACGAGTTGGGATTAGCGTAAAACGACCGGGGCGCAGATATCCCGCAAAAGAATAAGATATGTAAAAAGGAGCCGCTGCGATTTCGCAGCGGCTCAAAAAGTGGGTGGGATATTGGAAAGCTTCCGAAACGCAGTATATCCGCATCATCGCAAAATATGCGTCGAATTCGGTCGAGGAGCGTTTTTTTGGCGTTTTGTACAAGCAGCGGTTTTTTTCAACACTCCTGTTTGACATTTCTGCAAAGTATGCTATAATTGATTAAAGTGAAGAGGGAGTCGCGTCCGGCTTCCTTTTCTCTTCCCCATAAGCACACAACGGAAAGGAGCGCAGTGCTATGAAATTCACATTTGCCTGCAAGAAGATTTCCCTCAACGACTCCGTGAAGGATTACGCGGAGAAGAAGATCGGCAAGCTCGGCAAGTATTTTAAGAGCGAGCCCGACGCCACCATCACCTTCGCGGTGGAAAAGAAGAACCGCTGCGTGGTCGAGGTCATGCTCAGAAGCCCGGACGGCACGATGTTCCGTGCGGTCGCCGAGGACCCGGACGGCGATATGCGCGGCGCGATCGACTCCTGCGAGGCTCAGATCGACCGCAAGATCCGCAAGAACAAAACGAGGCTCGCCAAGAGCCTGCGCGAGGGCTCCATCAAGGCAGAGGTTCCCGAGGAGTTCGACGTGCACGAGGAGCGCGACTTCGACGTCGTGCGTACCAAGCGCTTCGCGGTGAAGCCGATGAGCGTGGAGGAGGCCATTTTGCAGATGAATCTGCTCGGCCACAACTTCTTCGTCTTCCGCAACACCGAAAGCGACTCCGTCGACGTCGTCTACAAGCGCAACGACGAGGGCTACGGCCTGATCGAGACCACCGAGGAGAACTGACGCGAAGAATCGCGCTGAATAGAATCAAAAGGATCGCAATACATCGCGGCTTTTCGCGATGTTGCGGATAGGGCAGCCCCCGCGCAGCTACTGCGCGGGGGCTCGCCCGTATATGTCAAAAAAGAGGCTGTCGCCTCTTTTTTGAATAGGTCTCACTCCGCTTCCCGCACGCCGTAGGCGCACGGGCGCTCCGTGCAATGTGTATTTTCCCCGCGCGTGTCGGTGGAAAATACGATCAGGTTTATTTGCCGCCTGTGGGCGGCAAACAGCTCCCATTGTGTAAAACAGGGGAACTGCAAAAATGTTTCTATTGATCCACCTGACGCGCGAAGCTCGTCGAACCCTTCTGGAAGTTGACGCTGAGCTTCATGCGGTCGGCGCGCATATAGCTTGTCGTATACTCGTAGATGCGCCCATTCTCGCCCGTTGTGCGTCTGGTGTGGAAAAATGCGGGCGCTCCGCTGCGGCATTGCAGCAGCGCCGCCTCGCGGTCGCCGAGCAGCACCGCCTCATAGCTGTCCTCCGCCGAGAACGGCACCACGCCCACATGGTAAAGCAGGCTGTAAAAGCTGTGGGTCTGGAGCATTTCGCGCGTGAGGTTGGGATAGATGTACTGCGGATAGTACGAGGTCTCGACGATCAAGGGCTTGCCGTCGACATTGCGAACGCGCGTAAAGCAGTAGACCTTTTCATCCGCGGAAAGGTCCATGATCTCGCGTATACGCTGCGAGGCGGGCATGACGTCGAAGTTCACCAGCGTCGAGGACGGCGTCTTACCCATCTGCGAGATCTCGGTGGTGAAGGAATACTGCACGCTCTTTCTTCTTGTCGCGGGGTCTGCGACGAAGGTACCCTTGCCGCGCTTGCGCACGACAAAGCCGTCCTCCTCCAGCGCGCCGATCGCCTGGCGCACGGTGTTGCGGCTGACGCCGTAGGCAGCGCAGAGCTCTGCCTCGGAGGGGAGAAGCTGACCCACCCCCGCCTCGCCGGAGGTGATCGAGCGCTTGATGATACCGATCAGCTGCGTGTAGAGCGGCATTTCGCTCTCAACCACCAGCTTGCTGTTCAAAATAGGACTCTCAGGCATTTCCTCTATCTTCTTTCCTAATATGTTGTCTGGAATGTTTTAATCATACCACACAAGTACGGAATATGCAAGCGCAAAAAATCAGACGCTTTACATGCGCGCGGCGCTTTGGTATAATGCGGCCGAACAAATTGCACAGAGGCAGGACGAATATGATAGAGGAAATAAGAGACGCCGCAGAAAAAAAGAAAATCGCCCGCGCGATCCTTGAGGCGCTGCCGGAGTGGTTCGGCATCCCGGAGGCGCGGGAGAACTACATCGCCGAAAGCGCGGACGAGGTCACGGTCGCCGCCGTGGAGGACGGGACGCCGATCGGCTTTTTGTGCCTGAAGGAGACCGGGCGCGACACCGTCGAGCTCGCGGTGATGGGCGTGGTGAAGGAGCGCCACCGTCGCGGCGTCGGCAGGGCTCTTTTTGAGTCGGCAAGGCGCATCGCCGCGGAGAAGGGCTATTCCTTCCTGCAGGTGAAGACCGTGCAGATTGGTCGCTATGAGGAGTACGACCGCACAAACCGCTTCTACCTGAGCCTCGGCTTCAAGGAGTTCGAGCTGATGCCGGAGCTCTGGGACAAACAGAACCCCTGCCAGATCTATGTGATGGCAATATGAAAAGACCGCCTCGGTCGAGGCGGCCTTTTGCGGTTTTGTCTTAGAATTTAGGCTTGTTGGCGGGGCACTTGGGGGCTTCGCCGTTGCAGACGGCGAC
>JAFZQQ010000384.1 GCA_017620315.1 Oscillospiraceae bacterium
ACTGATAGCTCGCGAACGAAAAGCCGTCGCCGATGCCGTCAAACTCGCTGTAGGGGCGGACGGAGTCCTTCAGCCCGCCGGTCTCGTGGACGATGGGCACAGTGCCGTAGCGCATCGCCATCATCTGTGAAAGCCCGCAGGGCTCAAAGCGCGAGGGCATGAGGTACATATCCGCGCCGGCGAACAGCTCGGCCGCGGTCTGCTCGGTGTAGTCGCAGGAGAAACCCAGCTGCTCGGGCCATTGTGAGCGCGCCCAATTGAAGTAGTCTATGTATTGCTGCTCGCCCTGACCGAAGATGATAAGCTGCACGCCCATTCGCATAAGCTCCGGAAGACACTCCCGGATCAGCTCGACGCCCTTTTGCTCGACCAGCCGCGCGACAGAACACAGAAGCGGCCATTCCGGCTCGACGGATATGCCGAATTTCTCCTGTACAAACGCCTTGCAGACCGCCTTGCCCTTTCGGTCGGCGCGTGAGAAGTTCGCGGGAATGCGCGGGTCGGTCGCCGGGTCGTAAAGCGCCATGTCTATGCCGTTGAGTATGCCGTAGAGTTTGCGGTCGACAAGGTCGACGACGCCCTCAAGCCCCAGACCGAAGGCGCTCTGGTGCAGCTCGCGCGCATAGGTCGCCGACACGGTGGAGACCGCGTCCGCCATCAGCATCGCGCCCTTCATCAGGTTGATGTCGTGCCGGCCCTCGTACTCATACCCGAGACCGCCCTGGTACCACCCGCCGGGAAGCGCGAAGGTGTGCTCGAGCTCGTAGGCTGAGAACTGCCCCTGATAGGCTATGTTGTGAATGGTATAGACGGTCTTGACGCCGCGAAGGTCGGCGCGCCAGGTCTGGTCGTTCTTGAGGTAGATGACGGCCGCGGCGGTCTCCCAGTCGTTGCAGTGCAGCACGTCGGGGCGAAACTCGGGGCGTGGCAGCAGATCGACCACCGCGCGGCTGAAAAACGCAAAGCGCAGCGCGTCGTCGCCGTAGCCGTACAGCCTGTCGCGGTCGAAAAACCAGTCGTACTCGACGAACCAGACCTTCACGCCGCAGCTGAGCGTATGGTACAGTCCGCAGGTGTAGGAGGTCTGCCCCAGATATACCGTGCAGTTCCCATCCTTGTGAAGCTCGTCGCCGAATTGCTCGCGCACGCAGCGGTAAAGCGGCGTGATAACGGCGACCTCGTCGCCCGCGGACTTCAAAGCCGGAGGCAGAGAGTACGCAACGTCCGCCAGTCCTCCGGATTTGCTGAAAGGAGCACATTCGCTGGTCGCAAAAAGTATCTTCATCGTCTCACCATCCCATAAGCAGTAAGTCAATTGCGTGAAACCGCTACGGAGCGCCGTTTTCGTCGTCCGCAGGCTCTGCGGATTCATCAATAAAGCGTGAGTGTGAGTCGAGGTGCCTTGAAAGCCATTTTTCAAGCGCGTCATAAGCAGCGTCACGCTCGGTGAACACGCTGCGGTCAATGTCGAAAAGGTTGAATACCACAGTGCCGTACTGCTCGGACACGGCGCTGTAGATGCCGCCCTGGATCTCTGTTACCCTGTGCGTGACAACGTGCCCGTCCCTTTTGAATTCGGGGATATAGACGAAACCGCCGAGGACGGGCAGCGAGAAGGGCAGAATCATAATACTGTTTCGCTGCGCGGCGGCCTTGAGGTTCTCCATAGTGACCGGAATGTACTCATAGGGCTTTATGGTGACGGGGATCAGAGCGTCTCCGGCGCTTTTTTGTTCTCTCTGCGAGTCTATGCTGAAGCCTATCTCGCGGAAAAGCTTCATCGGGTTCATTTTCATGGCGTCGGCGATAGCCATAACCACCGACAGGGAAGGGGAGGGGTAGTCGCCCTTGCCGGTCTTGCCGCATTCCAGCTGGTAGAGATAGGTCTTGCTGACGCCGCAAAGCTCGGCAAATCTGCGCAGCGAAATACGGTGCTTTTCACGGTATTTCCTTGTGATGTCGCCGATAGTCTTTTCCATAAGCCGCCCCAGAGTTGATTTGATGGGGAAATTATACAATTATTTGGCGGAAAAGGCAAGACGTCGGGCATGGTTTGTCGGAGCAGCGCAGGAACCGCATGATAGACATAGACAATAGACCGCGTGCTTGGGCTTGACAAATTATTATAAAAAGGTTATCTTTTTTATAATATAATCATACAAAACAAAAATAATCGCCCCTCCGGGGCGAAAAGGAAAACAGATGGAAGTAGACCACCTTTACACAATTGATTCTGCCAGCGATGAGCGGCCTGCCTCTGTTGTCGCAAAAGAGGTACTCATGCTTTTTCGCGGTGATTTCCGGTATAACATCCTCGACCTTTCCCGGCTTTTATGCTGTCGGCGCGACTGGATAGAGGACAACATCCTTGCAAACGTTCTTCACATACACCTCAACCGTTTTTTCAGAGATTATGTGATCGCGCAGGCGGATGATCTGAGCGACGCGGAGTTTGCTTCGCTGAGCAAGGGACACTATTTCTTTTCGGAGAGGGATCTTGCGCGCTACTGGAGTGAAAACACAAGCGCAGACAAGAAAACAGAGATTGTCGATCTTGCGCACTATCTTTCCCCGAACCACTCGCTGAGCGAGCTTGAGACCGAGAAAAAGCGGCACCTCGCCTGTCTGAGACAGGGCCGGGAAAAGGCGCTGCACCGTGAGAACATGGCCGAGCTGCTGACGGAGCAGGGCTTTGAGCTCTTCCTCTCCGGCTCGCAGCGCAGCTTTGAATGGCGCGGCGTCGCCGTGCCCGACTGGTACAATGTGCGCGGAAAGCTTATCTCCGAGGCGATTTACCGGGGGCAAAACGGCTACACTACCAGTTCCTCGGCGCATGTGCGCCTGTATATGTCAGGCGCGACCAGAATAAAGCTTGGCAGCCGGACGCTCTGGCTGCCGAACGACGCGCATGCGGAGGACGGCCTGTTCTGGGCTTTTCCCGTGCAGGCACACGGATCGCTCTTGTAGTGAGAGCAAAAGACTGCTATAATACATCCGCTATGGATACGATCTACGGAAGCAACAACTGGAAACTGACCTTCCTGCGCATGGGCGAGGGCGTGACGGTTCTGCGCGCGCTGACCTGCGATACGGACGCCGCGCTGCCGGAAAGCCTTGGGGGAGCGCCTGTCACCGCGCTCGGTGCGCGCGCTCTGGCACCGGACGCACCCTCGACGCAAGGCGAGGAGCTGACGATCGTCGGCGCTCCGTGCTCCGCCGAGTGGGACAACCGCGCGTTGAGGACGCTTGCCCTGCCGCCGCGTCTGCGCTCCGTCGGAGACTATGCGCTTATGAACTGCCGGGCGCTGAAGGCTGTCCGGCTCTCCGACCTGCCGATATCCTGGGGAACGGGCGTACTTATGAAC
>JAFZQQ010000385.1 GCA_017620315.1 Oscillospiraceae bacterium
ACCAGCCCGTGCTTTACGAAAACCACGGCATCGACAGCAGATACACAGGTCCGCATCCTGTCGCGCCGACTATGTCCGCACGCTATGGAACTGGCGGGAACAACGTCCCACTCGTCGGTCAGGAAGAACCCGAAACGTACTGCATCGTCGGCAACGTCATCGACCGCCAGCCGGAGAACGGCGGCAACGGCACGGGATACCAGCAGGACTTGGCATATACTCTCACCGCCACAGATCACCATGCTGTTTTTGCGCGACAGCGCACGGACGCATTCAGCGAGGGAGATATTGCCTCGACGGAGAGTGCGCGCCAGTATAAGGACGCCACCGACCTCGTCGTGCAGGAGACCGTTGGCGCGCTGACCAGCAGCGACCGCAAAGGCCCCAACAACCAATACGTCTCGCAGGATAAGTGCGTCGTCGAGGGGCGTCGGCTCATCCGCCGCCTCACGCCGCTGGAATGCGAGCGGCTCCAGGGCTTCCCGGACGGTTGGACGGACATCCCCGGCGCGTCGGACTCCGCGCGCTATAAGGCGCTCGGCAACAGCGTCGCCATCCCCTGTGTGGAATTCATCATGGCCGGCATCGCGGAAGTGATGAGCGGCATGGCATGACCTTGTCGCTTGTGCTTCAATTCAAACCTTGTCTTTCGTTGCATATTGTGAATAGCTTTCCGTGATGCGTTTCGGTATTGTTGCTTTACAATCATAGAGAGGAGGAACACCCCACATGGAGGAGATCAAGGAGAAAACCAAAAACCTCTGCGCGCAGATCCCCAAATCCCTGCACCAGCGCGTGCGGGAGGAACAGGAGCGCAGCGGCATGACGCTCGGTGAGTACATGACCCTGCTCATCACGGAATACTACGATAGAAAGGACAATGCAGCCATGAAAGACACCAACACGAAAACCCTGGCAATTCAGCTCTCGGTGGAGCTCTTCGACGCGCTCGACGAGTACCTCGCAAGGCATCCCGAGATCAAGTCGAAGAAGGACCTCGTCACCAGCCTGATCGTCAAGCTGCTGGAGAGCGAGGAAAAGGACGCTCCCGCGGAGGAGTAAGACAAAAAAGCGCGCGGCCTGCCGGGATATCCGGCGGATCGCGCTTTTGGAGGTATCATGTTTATCTATCCCGACAATCTGGAAGCGAAAGCAATGCTCTGGCTGTGGGAGCTGCGGGACGTGGCGATCATCGCGGTCGCCGTGCTTCTCTCCGTGTTCGCGCTGGCGCGGAGCGGCTCGTTCGCCCTGCTCATCGCCGCGGTGCTTTACGCTTTCCTTTCCATCCGCGTGGAGGACAATAGCGTCCTCGGCTTTTTGTGCTTTGCCGCGCGGTTCCTGTTTTTACAGCAGCAATACTTTGAATGGGAGGAGCCTCATGAATGAATAAAAAACAGAAGAAAGAGCTGCGCCAGCGCCAGTCGACGCGGCAGCTCATGGGGATCAACCGGCTCACCGAGCATGGCGTGGTCACGCCGAAAGGTGAGCTGGTTTTCTTTTTGATACGGCCCGACAACCTCTCCGTGCTCTCCCCGGAGGTGATCCGCGGGCGCGTCCGCGCGCTCATGGAGCTTCTGCGCGGCGCGGACTCTGTGGAGATGCTGGCGCTGGACTCCCGCGAGTCCTTCGCCAGGAACAAGGCGTGGTATCAGCAGCGGCTGGAGGAGGAACCGAATCCCGCCATCCGCGACCTGCTGGAGCGCGACAAGGCGCACCTCGACGAGATTCAGACCATGTCCGCCTCGGCGCGGGAGTTTGCCATCGCCTATACGCTGGAGCGTCAGGGCGGCGAGAGCGTGGAAACGCAGCTCTCGCGCATGGCGAAGGACATCCGCGACAGGGGCTTCCATGTCCGGCTTGCCGAGGAGCAGGACGTCAAGCGGCTGCTCGCGGTCTATTACCAGCAGGACGTCACGACGGAGCATTTCGACGACTTCGACGGAGAAAGCGTGGTGGACGTGGATGGAGTATAAGGGCCTGACCGTCGACCTCGAGGAATTCGGCGAGAGCTATTCCGGCTGTCACTGCACGGTCTATACCTCGCCAGATATGGAGCGGGAGATCGACGACTTCTACATCTCCCCCTCGGAGCTGTCCGAAAACCCCGACGTCGAGCAATGGGCGCGCGTAAAGCTGGAGGAGCGTATCGCCAGATACGCGGCGCTCGGCTATATTCCCGCCTGTGCAATGGGAGGCGCGCGCTGATGGCAAAAACACAGAAGAAAAAGAAGAACGCCGTAATTCTCATGAAACCCGCGTCCAGGAACGCAAAAAGCGCCGAGCCGATCCCCAAGGGCTTCCTCGATATCATCGCCCCTTGCGCGGCGCGGTTCAACACCGATTACTATGTCCTCGGCAAC
The DNA here is from genome assembly GCA_017620315.1 of Oscillospiraceae bacterium. Lineage (GTDB taxonomy): Bacteria > Bacillota > Clostridia > Oscillospirales > Oscillospiraceae > Hominicoprocola. The sequence goes on from JAFZQQ010000385.1 coordinate 2,361, forward strand.
AGCTTCCGCACGGTATTCGCCCTGCGCGGCTACCCCACCAGCACCGAGGAGCTGGCGCTCCTCCGGCACCTTGGCGAGAAAAGCGGCGTGACGCTCTCCATCTACGCCCGGAAGGTCGATCCGATGGAGGAGCGGAAGATCATCCACAACGCCGCCAACAAGAACCGTATGAACCGGGCGAATACCAACGACATGAAGGCGACCATCACCGCCGAGGCGAATTTGCAGGACGTGGCGAACCTCATCGCCTCCATGCACAAAAACCGCGAACCGCTGATGCACTGCGCCGTGTTCATTGAGCTCTCGGCGCGCTCTCAGGAGGGGCTGCGCTCGCTCCAGAACGAGGTGCTGGCGGAGCTGGTGCGCTCCAAGCTCTCCGCCGACCGCGTCTTCCTGCGCCAGCGCGAGGGCTTCCGCGCGGTCAACCCCGCGGGCTGGAACTGCTTCGGGAGCCTCTATGAGCGGGTGCTCCCGGCGTCGTCGGTCGCCAATCTGTATCCGTTCAACTACTCCGGCAAGCTGGACGCGCACGGCTTTTATATTGGCAAGGATCGTTATGGCTCGAACATCAGCGTCGATCTCGATCAGCGCGCCGAGGACAAGACCAACGGCAGCGTCCTCATCCTCGGCAACTCCGGTGAAGGCAAGAGCTACCTCTTAAAGCTCCTGCTGGAAAACTGTCTCGAATCGGGAAAGACCGTGATCGCCCTGGACCCAGAGCATGAGCTTGTGGACTTGAGCCGCAACCTCCGCGGGTGCTTCATCGACCTGATGAGCGGGCGTTATATCATCAACCCGCTTGAACCCAAGGTGTGGGACGTGGACGGCGAGGACGACGAGGATGCCCCGGCGACCTTCAGGCAGCACAGCAGGCTCAGTCAGCATATCAGCTTCCTCAAGGATTTCTTTCGCGCCTACAAGGATTTCTCCGACCGGCACATCGACGCCATCGAGCTGATGCTCGAAAAGCTCTATCGGAAGTGGGGCATCAACGACAACACGGACTTTGCGAAGCTCAAGGCCACGGACTACCCGATCCTGTCAGACCTCTACGCCGTGATCGAGGGCAGCTATCAGAGCTATGATGCCGAGCCGAACCCGCTCTATCCCAAGGAACTGCTGCAGGAGGTCCTGCTGGGTCTCCATTCCATGTGCGTCGGAGCCGAAAGCACGTTCTTCAACGGGCACACCAACATCACCTCCGACCGTTTCCTCGTCTTCGGCGTCAAGGGGCTGCTCCAGGGCAGCACCAACGTCAAGGACGCGCTCCTCTTCAACGTGCTGTCGTATCTCAGCGATAAGCTGCTGACCGAGGGCAACACCGTGGCGGCGCTGGACGAGCTGTACATCTGGCTCTCCTCCCGCATGACCATCGAGTACATCCGCAACACGCTCAAGCGCGTCCGCAAGAAGGAATCCAGCCTCATCATGGCCTCGCAGAATCTGGAGGACTTCAACGTAGACGGCATCCGCGAGCTGACGCGCCCGCTCTTCGCCATCCCCACGCATCAGTTCATCTTCCACTGCGGCGCTGTGGATACGCGCTTCTATATGGACAACCTCCAGTTGGAGCAGAGCGAGTACGAGCACATCCGCTACCCGCAGAACGGCGTATGCCTCTACAAGTGCGGTGTGGAGCGGTTTCTGCTGGAGGTCCACGCGCCGAAGTATAAGGCGGCGCTGTTCGGCTCCGCGGGCGGACGCTGAAATCGACCTTGCAATCCGTATCGCAATCGTGTATCATGTGACCTGTGTGCGGTTAGCATACCAAATGTGGTGCAGGAGAGAGAAACATGACGGACACGATGCGTTACACGGACGAGGAACTGGCGGTCATCGACGGCGTGATTGGACGACTGTATCCCAGGATGAGCACGGAAAATCTGCGCGAGTCCTACTACGCGGTGCATCAGCACATCCAGTCAGGCCGCATGGAGCCCGTCGACGTCAGGCGCCTCCAAAGCGCCCTCGAGCTCGACATGCCGGACTACTGCGCCGGATGCCGCATGGAGGAACAGCACGCGATGA
>JAFZQQ010000386.1 GCA_017620315.1 Oscillospiraceae bacterium
ATGACGAAGTTACAGTCAAGCTTACCGACGGAGAGGGGATCGTCTGCCGCTGCGGCTCTGTACCGGGAGACGAGACCAACCTTGCCGTCAGGGCTGCACGCGCTTTTTTTGAACGCTCCGGAGTTTGGCAGGGCGGGGGTATAGAGATCGACATTGTAAAGCGCATCCCCGTACAGGCAGGTATGGCGGGAGGAAGCTCAGACGCCGCTGCGACACTGCGCGCGCTGCGAAAGCTTCTTAAACCCGAAATGTTAGGCGAGGAGCTGGAACGCATCGGCGCCGCAGTCGGGAGCGACGTGCCGTATTGCCTGCGCGGAGGCACAGCGCTGGCAGAGGGCAGGGGTGAAAGGTTGACGACGCTGCGTGCCGCGCCGCCTTTTCATGCCGTCCTCTGCAAACCGGATTTTTCCGTTTCCACGCCGGAGCTTTTTTCCCGAGTCAAGGTGTCAGAGCTTTGGAGCCGCCCAGATACCAACGGAATGCTTGCCGCTTTGCACTGCGCCGATGAAAACGGCGTGCTCGCCCGTGTGAAGAACGTCTTCGAGGGAGTCCTCCCGCCGGAATGTGCGGAGGTCTTCACAATAAAAAAACGCTTCCACGAGTTGGGCGCAGAGGCCTGCGCGATGACAGGATCGGGCCCGACGGTGTTTGGGCTCTACCGCGACGCCATTGCCGCGAAACGCGCGTTTCGCGCTCTCAGAAGGGAATACACCCAAACCTTTTTGACCCGCTTTGTTTAAAAACAGCAAGCGCCGTCCATACTGAGGACATATCCCGGTATGGACGGCGTTTTTTTGCGCCGCGATACGCATGAAAGGACTTGATTTAATATGAAAAACAGCAATTTCAACAAATGGGAGATATCGATTATGATCGGCGTCGTCGTGACGATCATCTGGTGCGCAGCGTCTCCGGGGTTGACGACACAGTGGTGGACAGCGGCGTTTGCACCGCTGTGCGACGGACTCTTTACGTCGGAGCTCGGCAGTGGGGATGTCGTCCTGCGCTCCAAGCTATGGGAACTGCTTTCGGGACTGTGGACGTGAATCAAATAAGCCGAAGCGTGAGCAGAAGTGTTTTTCTGAGTGTGTTAGTAGTCTTTATTATATAAGCGTTGCGGATTTGACGAATTTGTGTTAAAATCTTCACGGTAAGCATCAATTGGGGAGGTATTTGCCATGCTTCGTATCCTGATGGGCCGCGCACGGACGGGAAAATCGGACTATGTGCTCTCGGAGATAGCCCGTGCGGGCAGGGATGAACCTGAAAGCCGACAGATCCTGATGGTGCCCGAGCATGCCTCGCACGTCGCCGAAGTCGACATCTGCCGTGCCTGCGGGGACGGCGCCAGCCGACACGCAGAGGTCTTGACCTTCAAGCTTCTTGCATCGCGCGTGCTGTCTATAACAGGAGGGGGCTCGGACGTTACGCTCGACGGCGGAGGAAAGCTGCTCACGCTTCAACTGACGCTGCAGGAGCTCGCACCTATACTGCATTTTTATGCCCGTCCATCACAGAGAAGCGCGTTCCTTAAAAGCCTGCTCGATGTGCTTGAGGAACTCTCCGCATACGCGACCGACCCCAAGCTCCTCTCGGAGAAGGTTGCTGACATCGAAGGCGAAAGCGGAGACAAGCTGCGCGACATTGCGCTGATCTACGGGATATATCTCTCCAGGCTCAATGCCGATGACCGCGACGCGAGGGACAGACTGGACAAACTTGTTGAAAACCTTGAAGCTTCCGGATATATAGACGGTAAGGATATTTACCTTGACGGGTACTCCTACTTCACAGGGCGCGAGAGAAGCATTCTGCGTATCATGCTTCGCCGTGCGAGAAGCGTTACGGTAACGCTGCTTGGCGACCAAAGCAATCGCGAACTGTTCTGTGAGAGCCTGCGTGTGCGCGAGGAGCTTATATCCGATGCGAAGGCGACCGGAGTGACCTGCGAGACCGAGTATCTGCGAACCGGAATCATCAATAATGAGCTTGACCATATAGAGCATCACTTCTTCGGTGAGCGTGTACAATGGACAAGGACCGGGGGAAACGTCCGGATCTTCAGGTCGACGGACGCGTATACCGAGGCGGAGCGTACGGCAGCCGAGATACTGCGTCTTGTCCGGGAGGAAGGCTACAGATATCGGGATATCAGCGTGACGTCACGTGAGCTTACAGCTTATGAAACAGTTGTCGAGACGGTTTTCGCACGCTATGGAATACCGCTTTACAGCGCGAGGCGCAGCGATATCCTCCAACAGCCGCTTACGGCGCTTGTGCTGGGAGCGCTGGACGCAGCGACCGGCGGCTTTGAGTATGAGGATATGTTCCGCTGCCTGAAGACCTCGCTCGCGGGGATATCGTCTGAGGAATGCGACATACTGGAAAACTATGTGCTGACGTGGGATATCCGCGGCAATATGTGGATAAACGGTACAGAGTGGACTGCGCACCCGAACGGCTATGGACTTAAAATGGACGACGAGTCGGAGAAACGGCTTGCAAAGGTTAACGAGCTCAGGGAAAGACTGCGCAAGCCATTCTTTGACCTGCACGAGGGACTGAAAAAGGAAAAAGCGCGCGATAAAATCACGGCTCTCTACAGTTTTCTTGAGAAGATCAAGCTGCCGGATACTCTTGAGAAGCTTACAAAAAGAGAATTTGAGGAAGGCGACACACAGTGCGCGGAGGAGACCGCGCAGCTTTGGAGTATCCTCTGCGATATAATGGATCAGACGGTTTCCATACTGGGAGACACATCCATCGACAGCGAGGAATTTGCGCGAATGATGCGTCTTGTGCTTTCGCAGTACAGCGTCGGCACGATACCGGCGTCGCTTGACCGCGTGAGCTTATCGGAGATGACAAGGAACGACAGACACACGGTCAGGGCGGTGTTTATCCTTGGCGCAAACGACGGCGCGCTTCCCGCTGTCGGTACGGGCGGAGGAATCCTCAGCGAGGAGGACAGGCTGGCCCTTGAAAGCAGAGACGTTGTACTCACTCCGCATGGAATGGCGACATTCAACCTTGAGATGCAGAATCTGTATGCCGCGCTTGCCCAGCCCACGCAGAAGCTTTATATCTCATACCCGTTATTCGACGCATCGGGAGCACAGCTTCAGCCTTCTTTTGTGATAGGACGGATACTCGCACTTTTGCCTTGCGTAAAGGTCGAAGATACGGACAATGACAAGCAGTATCGCCTTACAGCAAAGCTGCCCGCGCTGGAGTATGCCGGCGAGCATATTGACGGCGCGGCATGGCGCGTGCTGGAAAAAACGGGGGAGTTCGGGCAGCGAATGGAGATCATGCGCCGCGCTGCCTGTTATTTGCGAGGGAGCCTTTCGCCGGAGGGCGTTCAAGCGATCTACGGAAAGCGGCTGAGTCTCTCCGCTTCAAAAATAGACAAGGCGCGCTCCTGTCACTTTGCATACTTCATGGAATACGGTCTCAGAGCGCGCGAACGCACGTCTGCGCAGTTTGACGCGCCGCAGATGGGAACGTTTGTTCATGACGTGTTGGAGAACACGCTCAGCGAAGCCGGTAGACGGGGCGGAATCAAAACCATCGGAGCGGACGAGCTGAGAAAAATCACAAGAAGCAAGATCAAAGAATACATAGATCGTGAGCTTCCGGATCTTGAAAAAAAGACGGCAAGGTTCAGATACCTGTTCCGCAGACTTTGCGAGTCGACGTACCGAATAATGGACGAGGTGGCGGACGAGCTAAAGGAATCGGACTTTGAACCGCTTTACTTCGAGCTGGAGTTTGGGCCAAACGGGCAGCTTCCCTCAATCACGTTTGAGGAACGCGAGAGCTCGGTTCAGGTCGTCGGCAAGGTAGACAGGGTGGACGGCTGGCTGAACGACGGAAAGCTTTACCTCCGTGTGGTCGATTATAAAACGGGGAAAAAGAGCTTTGACCTTGCGGAGCTGCGTTACGGGCTGGGGCTTCAGATGCTTTTATATCTTTTTGCCCTTGAGCGGGAGGGCTCGGGACTGTTCGGAGCAGGCGAGATCGTTCCTGCGGGTGTGCTCTATACCCCCGCTAAAGACGAGATCATAAGCCTTTCGAGGAATTCAGACGTGCAGACTATCCGCTCCGAGATGCAAAAGCTGCTGCGCAGAAGCGGCATGGTGCTCAACGACGACAAGGTCCTCGTGGCGATGGAGCACAGCGCTCTGACAGAACCGCAGCGTCTGCCGATTTCCGTCAAGACCGATAAGAAGGGCAATTCTACCCTTAGCGGAAACCTTGCCACTGCGGAGCAGCTTGGCCATCTTTCACTGTATGTCGAAAAGCTTATTAAGGACATTGCCCGTGAGACCGCGAGCGGAAATATCGATGCGGATCCCTTCGTGCGGGACGCAAACGATAACGCGTGCAGGTTCTGCCCCTCTGCGGCAGCCTGTCATTTTGAGCCGGGGCGCGGCAGGGATCATTACGAGTATATCCTGAAGACCGGAACGGCAGAATTCTGGAGTGCTGTAGACTCTGCGATAGTAGGCGGGGAGGCGAAGGATAATGGATGAAAACCTGACGTCACAGCAGCGCGCTGCTGTCGTGGACAGAGGACGCGGTATGCTTGTTTCCGCGGCAGCAGGCTCAGGAAAGACCAAGGTTCTTGTCGAACGCCTGTTTTCTTATGTCGAGCGCGAAGGGGCGAACTTAGACGACTTCCTTATCATAACGTACACACGCGCGGCTGCGGCGGAGCTTAGAGGAAAGATAGCTGCGGCGCTCTTATCCCGGCTGCAGGAAGACCCGTCAAACGCTCATCTTCAGCATCAAATGCTGAGAGTATATCGTGCCGACATCAAAACCGTTGATTCATTTTGCACAACCCTGTTGAGAGAAAACTGCCACCTTTTGGGCGAGGACGAGCAGCATCGCTCTCTGCGCCCGGATTTTCGTGTGCTTGACGAGCATGACGCCGCGTCGCTGCGTGAGCGTGTACTTGCACGTACACTGGACGATTTTTATGAGGGACTTAGCACGGACGACGGCGGCATGCTGCTTGCCGATACTCTTGGCGCAGGAAGGGACGACCGTTCGCTCGCTTCGCTTGTGCTGGAGCTTCATGGGAAGGTTCAGGCGCAGGCGTACCCGGAGCAATGGCTCAATAGTCAGGAAAAAGCGTGGAGCAACGTACCCGGTAGAATTGACGACATTGAGTACGGCAAACTGCTTCTGAGCTTGCTGGGCGTCAAGGCAAGGCATTGGGCGGCGCTTTTGAGCCAGGGTGCGGATGAGATGCAATGCGATGATGCGCTTTCGGAAAAATACGCCCCGCAGTTTATGGACGCTTCCGAGCAGCTGGAGGTTTTTGCGGAAGCGGCCGAACGGGGATGGGACGATGCGCGCGGCATTACCGTGGTTTATCCCAAACTTTCCCAGGTGAGAAAAGCCGAAGATCCCAAATTTAAGAACAGAATGCTGCACCTTTGGCGTATGAGCCGCGAATTTGCAAGAAGCCTTCCCGCATGGTTAGAACCGTCCTGCGAAGAGGCGGCAGACGACCTTCGAGCCATGGCGCCTGCAATGGTGGCGCTTCTCCGCCTGACAAGCGAGTTCTCGCGCGCCTATTCCGCAGAAAAACGCCGCCGAAACACTGCGGATTTTGCGGATCAGGAGCATCTTGCCATCAAACTTCTGCTCGGAGACAACGGTGTGCCGACACAGCTTGCCGCTGCCGTCGGCGACCGCTACCGTGAGATCATGGTCGATGAGTACCAGGACACGAACGAGGTTCAGAACAGGATTTTTGAGGCAATTTCCCACGGCGGAGGAAATCTGTTCACGGTCGGTGACGTAAAACAGAGCATATACAGGTTCAGACTGGCGGATCCCGCGATCTTTCTGGATCATTACAGCAGATTTCCCGGTCCGGAAGCTGCAAAGCCGGGTGAGAGCATAAAACTGATCCTTTCAAAGAACTTCAGGTCCCGGCGTGAGGTTCTGGACGCTGCGAATTTTGTGTTCTCAAACATTCTCTCAAGAGAGATGGGCGAGCTTGATTACGGTAAGGATGAGGCGCTCTATCTCGGGGCTGATTATCCGGAAAACGTGCGTTGCGCCGTGGAATTTCATTTGCTCAACAAGCAAAGAGGCAATTCGGAGAATCCTGTCAGTTCAAGCCAGGCTGAGGCGGCTTTTGTGGCGGAATACATACGAAGGCTCCTTGATGAAGGCTTTCCGGTCACC
>JAFZQQ010000387.1 GCA_017620315.1 Oscillospiraceae bacterium
CATCCGGGGGCGGACTTTTACAGCCTCTTCTGGCTGCTGGTCTTTCTGGTCCTGGCGGGGCTGGGGCGGTTTTTCCCGCCGCTGTGGATCCCGGCGCTGGTGGCCCTGGTCTACCTGCTCTTCCGGGTCTTCTCCAAAAACGCGGAGCGGCGGCAGATGGAGAACGCCCGGTTCCTGGCTCTGCTGCGCTCCCTGCAGGACTGGTTCGGGCGGAAGCGGACCCTCCGCACCGACGGCCAGTACACCTACTTCCGCTGCCCCACCTGCGGCCAGCAGATGCGCATCCCCCGGGGCGTGGGGAAGGTCCGCATCACCTGCAGGGGCTGCGCGGCGGAATTTGAGATGAAGGGCTGACCCGTCATTCCGTAGAAATCCCGGGAAAGCGCTTGCAATATCCCTCAAACGCGCGCCGCTGTCGTCGCCGTACCATGCGGACGCGTGCAGGAGCTCGTCGCCCTCATTCCCGACAAATGTACAGCCATCGAACAGAGCGAAGCTGTTGAGGAGGTTTATGAGGTCATAGCCGTTGTTGTTCTTGAAGGTACAGTCCTTCGCGGTAACGCCTGCGCAGGTCATAAGGCTGACGATGCCATAGCTGCAATCGCGGATGGTGCTGTCGCTGAGCGTGATACCGGTCGTGTGGTCGGCAGAGACGCCATAGGTGCCGCAGCCGTAGAGATCGAGCCCGTTCAGTGTGACGTCCCGGCAGCGGTCATACTCCAGGACAGCGCCGCTGCAGTTTCCCTTCTCGACCGTATGGCCGAAGGTGATGTTTTCGATCGTGATATCCGAGCAGGCGTTGAAGAAGAGCACGTCGGCATGGCGCGGCTCCGCCACGACCTCGACTCCTCCGTCTGCGCCGCGGATCGTCAAGCCGTCGACCCGGATGATCTCCGCCTGCCATCCGTCGGAGCAAAAACTGCGCCCAACATAATCCGAGACGCTGACGGAAACTCCGTTGAGATACTCCGTGAGGTTGTAGACGCCCGGAGCCAGCTCGATGACAGCCCCCGGCGCGATCGCATTGAGGAACTCCCCCACCGTGGCGACGCGGATCGTCTCATTATCCGGCTCGGCTTCCGTCGCCGGCTCAGGCTCCGCCGCGGTGGCCGGCTCCGCAGCGGCCGACGCCGGAGCGGCGCTCTCCTGTGCCGGCGCCTCTGCCGCGGGCCCGGCTTTACCGGAAGCTCCGCTGCACCCGGCAAGCGACGCAAGCATCGCAAGCGTGAGCAAAAGCGCGCAGATATGTGTTCTCTTCATTCTCTTTCAGCCTCTCATTTCAGGATAGTTTCATCTTATACCACACCGCGGAGGATGGCAACCGATTATTCCAAAGCAGCGCACGCGTGAAGCTCGCGTTCCAGCACGTCCGCATAGCTCTGCACCGTCGGCCCCAGGCTTTCGAGCCACTGCTTCACATCCTCCCTGTCCTTGAAGGACAAGGGCTGCCGCCGGAGCTCAACGGCCTTTCTCAGCTGCGCCTCATCGGGGAAAATATGCTCCTCCAGCGCCCAAAGCCCCGCCTGTGTTTTCGCGATGACGTCGTTGTATCTCAGCGTATAAACGCACCGCGCGATATCCAGCAGCCATCCGCACGAATAGAGGGAGCCGTCTGTTTTGACCGCATACTTTCGGATCGCGTCATAATGCGTCCGGATCGCCTTTACCAGTTTGTCCCTGTCCGGCGCAGGAAACTCCCATGGCTTATTGCCGTATACCGGTTTGCCGTACTTTGCCAGTTCAAATTCGGAAAAAACGTCCTGCACATAGCGGTCTGTTATGCGCTGCCCGCTCGTGCCCCAATAGACCAGTCTGCTGTAAGCTCGGCTGCGGTATTCGTTCCCGTCGGCTATGATCCCCTCAAAGGAACGGTAATACGGGTTGCCCGGCTCTTTTTCAAGCATCTCCTGTCTGAGCGTAAGCAGTTTTTCCGCCCGGTCCTCGGATATTCTCCCGTCGGTAAGCGCAATGAAGTCTATATCGCTCCAGCCCATTCGGAAATCATCCATCACGACGCTTCCGTAAAGCCAGATACCGTAAACGCTTCCGCCTGTTATTCTGACGATCTCATTCGTCATTTTGGAAATCGCTTCAACCATTTTTTCCCTCCACTTTAAAACATTTCCGCAGACGTCCGGGTAATGATGGATTGCATACACAAGGAATCGCTAATATTATACTGCGCTCGCAAGCAATCCGCAATGCATAAAGAGGAAGCTCTGAAATCTTGCAGGTCAGCGCTCCCCTCACACCTCCAGCTGCATATCGAGCGCAAGGTCAAAACTGATCCGGCCGTTGGTCTCCTTGACCTCGCGCACCGCAAACGCGCGCAGAGCGTGCCGTTCGATCTCGTCCGCCTTTCTCTCATTCTGTCGGGCGGCGCTTCAGCGAAACAAAATAATCTACTTCTATTTTTTCCGACCTCAGCAAACAGCAATAGCAGTATACCGTGGGGATCAAATCGACCGCCATACCTATCCCAAACATCAATGCGATACCATCCAGAGACGGAACCCACACGCCCGTACGCCAAAGGATAAACATCAAAACATAATACAGCCCGTTGGTAAAAACGCTTTCAGCAAGCATATATGCGGTTTTTCCTCTGCCGTAGATCGTTCCATCGCAAATGCAGTTGAAAATGAACAAAATATAAAACGGAGATGAAATCAGCACAACGTGAAATATGGTTTCATACTCTCCGCTGTTGAGCACATACCGGATAACTGGCTTCCAAAGCGGGATCGACGCAAACCAAGTCACACTGAACAAAGAAGCCACGACAAAATAACCCGATGTTTTCTTGCGTATGTTTTCTTTTGTTTCCGCCGTTTCTTTCTTGACCACATCGTATAGCGCTGTAGTGGGCAAAAGCAGCCATGTCCAAATAAAGCTGTTGGCGATCCAATATGTCCCCTGCTCAGATATGACATTGACCAAGCGGGATACCATCAGCATAAAGGCCACATTTCGAATCAGGGATTCAAGCCCGGAGAACAGTCCGATTTTTCCGTATTCGCTCAGCCATCCAAAGTCAAGTCTTTCATGTCCAAGAACATGGATGCCCTCTTTGCGCAGGAAAAGCAAAGCAGTGATAACGCTGACAGCAGAAACGACAATGTTTGATGCGGCGATTCCGTTTACTCCGATATCGGCGGAAATCGGCAGCTTTGAGATAAGAAGCGTATCCAGAAGCATCGACAAACCGGTTTGAATCCCCAACAGCGCATACATATACCGGACTCTGCTCATTGTCACAAGCAAAACCGTAATAAATTTAGACAAAATACCAATCGCAGAGGCAACGCTTTCCATCCGTATATATGTTACGGTGGCATCCATTACGGTGGGATCACTTGCCATCAAAACACAGAGAGGTTTTGCGAACACAAGGATCAAAACAGATAATACAAGAAAAGCGCCGCCGCTTATCAGCAATCCTGTTCTGGTTTTGTTCTCCAATTCTGCCTTTGAGCCAATCGATTTGCCCAAAAGAAAAAACAGCGGCAGGACAAAAGCCTCCTCGGCGATTTCATAGAGCAGGTTAACCCAAGCCAACTGCGAGGCAATATTGACGCCCCATGCATCTGGCATATCTCCAAGGAAGAATATTCTTACCGTCTGATATAAGGCCGGAATCAATAACGATACAGCAAGGGCAAGCCATAAACGCCAGTTGAACATTTTGACAGTCCTAACGATCGAGTTCATTCTTTTCTTCCCCTGATATTCAAAATCGACTGTGCCTTACAAAGGACAAAGCCAAGGCCGAAAAAGCCTTGACTATGTTCTTTCACTGGTGAACCTGAAGGTATTCGAACCCACGATCTTACGGATGCGAACCGTACGTTCTGCCAAACTGTGCTCTCAGCGTGCCCCATTTCCGTTATGCGCCAAAGCACGCAAGGCTTAAAACTATGTTTTGTTGTTTTCAGCGTTTTCGCCACCATCTTGAGTGCTTTCCGCAACCAAACGGTCAAAGTCGCTCTGATAGCTGCGGTCCTGCAACACGCGGTACTGCTCGAACTCGCTCTCCGTGAACGCTTTGGCGATCGCCGCCGTGACCTTTCCCTTGTCTTGCAGGATATCCGCGTCGTTGAACCGCAGAAATGCGTCCAGCTTTTCTGCCCAATCCGCCATCGTCATCGGGATGTGCCGCCGGGCCTGTCGCGTCGCGTAGTCGAGGTACATCGTCACGATCTCGTTCAGCTCTTCCAATTCGTCCCGAAGCAAATAGTTCTTTGCGATGGAGACATCCGCTTTCACGATCTTGCCGTTCGGCGCGTTTTTCCACGAGGTCAGCCCCATGTGCTCCTTCGTGTGGTCGGCGCGCGCCATGATCATCTCGGCGGCGGTGTTCCCGTGCACGGCATAGTGCATCTTGTTCTGAACGGTCGCAAAGAATTCCCGCGTGATCGTACTGTCGAGGTCGTAATCGACCGCCGTCGCGTAAATGTCGGTAATCTTCTGATAGAACCGCCGCTCGCTGGCACGAATCTCCTGAATCTCGGAGAGCAGGTGATCGAAGTAGTCTTCGTCGAAGATCTGCCCGTTGATCAGCCTGTTCTTGTCCAGCACATAGCCCCGCTTCGCAAAGGCATCAAGCACCCGGGTCGCCCATTGACGGAACTGCGTCGCCCGTTCGGAGTTGGTGCGGTATCCCACGGCGATGATCGCCGCGAGGGAATAGAACTTATACTGATAGGTTTTCCCGTCGTCGGCAGTTTGTGCAAATTTTGCACAAACTGCTTTTTCGTCGAGCTCGTCGGCCGCAAAGACGTTTTTAAGGTGCTTGGCAACAACACTGCGGTCCACATCGAAGAGTTGGCCGATTGCCTTCTGCGTCAGCCAAACGTCGCCGTCCTGTACACGCACCTCGATGCCGTTTTCCCCGGCGTCCCTCGTGAAAACGAGAAAATCGACCGTGCTGTTTCGGATTTGCCGATCCGCTTCCATGAAAAACCTCGCTCCATCAAAATTACAAGCCGATTATAATGCCCCACGCAAGCGGTTGTCAAGCGAACTACGCCTCACACCTTCCGCTGCTTATCGAGCGCGTGGTCGAAGCTGATCTGGCCGTTGGTCTCCTTGACCTCGCGCGCCGCAAATGCACGCAGCTCGCGGCGTTCGATCTCGCTCGCCCCGAAGTGCGCGGCAATCGTGTGGCAGGCCATGTTCAGTTCGACGCACCACTTGAACAGCAGCGACCGCATTCGGTTATTGTTGTTTTCGAGGATGCCCTTGATCATGGTGGACAGCACCTCGCAGAGATACGTCGAGGCGTCGCGGGTTTCGAGGTAGCCGATATAAACCTTTTCCGTGCTGCGCTCCCTGCCGAGCTGGCGCAAACCCAGCCCAAAAGCGCCGCAACGCGCCCTCGGTTCACCACCGCGGAGTGAGATGCCACTCTCGGCGGTTGGATCTGACACGGGTGCGGCGGCGGTGCGACACGGGGGTAGTGCAGAGGATGGAAAGAGGCCGCTTTGCGCGTGGAAAAAACCTTACGCACAAAACGACCTCTTGTCTTGCTAAGGTTGGCGGTATCTCCTATCTATTTTTTCGGTTAGAGGCAATGCTGTTTCGTAGTTCTTCTATCGTTAAGCAACGGTTGTCGACTTTCTTGTGTATTGCAGTATGACAATTTGGGCAAAGCGGAATTAAATCTTTGATAGGGTCAACAGTGTATTCGGATTGGATGCTACTAATAGGTACGATATGGTGGACTTCAATCAACCCTTCATAATCTGAACCATAGGTTGCCGCAAAGTCGAATCCGCACACTTGGCATTTTGCACCATAGTGTTCAATGCATATCTTACGCGCAGCCGGATTTCTTTCGTAAGCATTGACAACAACCGTTCTCTTTGCACCCTCACTCAGCGAAGCAGCTTGCTCAATTCCGATTTCATTTGTTTTCTCATAAAACGGACGATATACTTGAAACTGCTCGATGCCTATTGGTTCTTTGGAGCCAGTAAGGCGCAAACACATTTCGCCAGAAAAGCGCTGCAATACCAGCTTGTAGTTAACCCCGTCTTTTTCAAGACTAAGATGTCCTTCTTCTGCACACTTTGAAATGATTGAAACAGGTATGCTATAGACACCCTCATAGCCAGCAACACACACTACATTTTTTACGTCCGAGTACAGGATGTCACGCTGAACATTGTACCAGTAATAGTCTGATAAGTGTGCATTATTGCGAATCACGACTATATCGCCGCTTTTTAGCCTATAGATCTTTTTCCTGTTCTGGACGTATTCTTGATCCAGTCCACCCAACATATCTAAGACTTCTTCCTTATTGAAAAAGTCGCCTTTCATCTGATTCACCCCCACACCATAAAATTATAGCATTTAAGGGGAGGGTGGACAAGAAAAATTATGGGCTAAATAATAAATCTCATGCAGAAAAGCTCTGGAATCTTGCCG
>JAFZQQ010000388.1 GCA_017620315.1 Oscillospiraceae bacterium
CTTTGAAAAGCTCAACGCCCACAAGGTCTTCACTGAGACCGCTGACGCCGAAAAGACCGTCGGACTTATCGAAAAGCTGGGCATGCGTCTTGAAGGTGTGCAGCGCGAGCAGACGCTCGACAACCACGGCAACCGTCTGGATATGTACCTTTACGGCATACTCCGCAGCGAGCTGCAGGCGTGACCGCGGCAAGCGCGGTTTTCGGCACGGTTTGAAGCAGGCATATCGACGATATGCCCCTTTTTCCCTCACGGAGGCTCTCCTGTTTGCATTGTTCAAAAAATTTTAATGACTTTCCCTCCGGTTTATGTCATAATACTCACGTTGTAACTTCTGTGCCTTCGCCGAGGGTCACAATCATATTAAGGGGGCTATCGCCTTGAACAAGCTCAACAAATCTATTGACAAGTTCTGCATACTCCATCCGCGCTTTGGTATCCAGAACCTTATGCTCTATATTGCCATAGCAAACGCGGCAGTGTTTCTTCTTGACCGGTTTGCGACGGGCGGCATGAGTCTTTCCGATCTTTTGTGCTTCTATCCCGGTTATGTGCTGCGCGGCCAGATATGGAGGCTTGTGACCTTTGTGCTCATACCGGAAAGCGGCACTGCGTTTTCGGTGCTTATCTCCTGCTACTTCTATTATTGGATCGGTACAACGCTGGAACGGCAATGGGGTACGGCAAAGTTCACCTGCTATTATCTCAGCGGAATGCTGCTCACCGTCGTCGGCACGTCCATTGTCAGCGTGCTTGTCGGCGCTTCGATCCCGGTATACAGCGCGCACTATGTTAATTTCGCGATGTTTCTCGCCTTCGCTGTGCTCTGGCCCGACGCGCAGGTGCTGCTGTTTTTCATTATCCCGATAAAGATCAAATACCTCGCCTACGCCGACCTCGCCTTTTTCGCGTACAATATCCTGCGTTATGTGCTCGGCGGAGTGTGGTTCTTCTCCATCATACCGATCATGGCGCTTTTGAATTTCGTCATATTCTTCTGGCCGGAGCTTCAGCGTTTTATGAAGCTGGAGAGCAAACGTCCCGTGAGGACGCCGCGTCAGGCCGCTTCGGAGACCCGGCGTGAAGCGCATACCGCAAGCGCGGGCATACGCAAATGCGCCGTTTGCGGTCGCACGAACGTCACAGATCCGGAGCTTGATTTCCGTTACTGCTCACGCTGTTCCGGCTACCACTGTTTCTGCTCGGATCACATTTTTTCACACGTACACTTCACAGAGGATCAGCCCTGATAAAGGAGGAACGCCCTAATGCTGACTTATGACGAGGCCTGCACGCTCCTAAAGGAGTATAATGAAGGCGAATTCCATCTCCGCCACGGCCGTATTGTCGGCGACGTCATGCGTTGGTTCGCGCAGTCGCTCGGTTATGGTGAGGAAGCAGATTTCTGGCAGCTTGTCGGGTTGCTGCACGATCTCGATTTTGAAAAATACCCTGACGAGCACTGCATCAGGTCTCAGAAAATCATGCGCGAGCGCGGAATTGACGAGCGTCTGATACGCGCAACGGCAAGCCACGGCTGGGAGGAGGACGCCTCCCGTCACGGTGAGCTGCCGAAGCCCGAGCATGAGATGGAAAAGGTACTGTATGCCGTTGACGAGCTTACCGGGCTTATCGGCGCGGTTGCTCTGATGCGCCCCAGCAAAAGCTGTGACGACCTCGAGGTCAAGAGCGTAAAAAAGAAGTATAAGGACAAACGTTTCGCCGCCGGCTGCGACCGTGACGTTATAGAACGCGGCGCCGCTATGCTCGACTGGGATCTCGACAGGTTGATCGAGCAGACCATCCTCGCCATGCGCGCGAGCGAGAACGTTGACTGAGGCGCCGCTATGGATCAGAACTTTGCTCCTTCTTATAACGGTGCGCTGCGCAATCACCGCGTTGAGGTGCCTGAGTGCATATCCTCCTGCCGCGGTATCCGCATTTTTGGGCGTTTATTAAAGTCCGTCATCTTTTCTACCGATGTCGCGACTATCGCCAACACCAATGCCGACGCGGTCATCGCGGTCTATCCCTTCACGCCCCAGCCGCGAATCGTCAGCGCGGTCATGAGCGTCGCCGATATGCCGGTATTTTTCGGCGTCGGTGGAGGCTTCACGTCAGGCAAGCGATCCGTGAACCAGGCGGTAGCCGCTGAAAACATGGGAGCGATAGGCGTTGTTTTGAACGCCCCGGTTCCCCCTGAGGTGTTGCGCGAAATAAAGGAGAACGTGGATATAGCCGTCGTTGCGACGATCGTTTCCGCGGCGCAGGACACAGAGGCACGCATAGATGCAGGCGTGGACATTCTGAACGTCGCCGCCTCCTCCGCAACGTCCGAGGTTGTGTCTCAGCTCCGCGCGCGGCATCCGCATTTCCCCATCATGGCGACCGGAGGCCCTTCCGACGATACGATACGCGCGACCATTGCCGCCGGTGCCGACGCGATAAGCTACACGCCGCCGGACAATCGCGAGCTTCTTGCCGCGATCATGCGCTCCCACCGCGAGCGCTATATCAGCGGAGACTGACCCCACATAACGGCGGACGCCGCGAAGCTTCAATGAGGCTTCGCGGCGTCTTTTTTATTCGTTGTTGCTGCTTTTCAAGAGTTCGGCGCCGTATTCGTTCAAATACGGTGCAAGCCGTTCATACGGAACGGTCAGCTCAGGAAGCGTTCTGGAATGCGGAGCTATCAGGCAATCCGGGAATATGAAATGAACGCCGTCCACGGCAAAAAACACGCTTGCGTCCTCCATGGCGTCAGCCCTCTTTAAAGCATCCGGGAAAAAGCGCTCGGCGTTCTCCTCAAGCTCCGCCGAAAGCGCGGAGGCCATCTCCGCTCTCAGTTCATCCGGTCTTTCCGTCAAGTCCTTCCAGGTAACAAATGACCCATTTTTAACGTCAAAGCTCCAGGTCTCGGCAAAGGGAAACGCCAGTTCCCCGCCCCAGTCAATATAGCCCTCTGCGCGTACGCAAAGCAGGGCGTCCGTCAGTCTTGTGTCCTTAATGTCGATGTACTGCGCGCAGGGGATGAACCCGTCCGCTCCCTCGTCGGCATAGCGGCCTATCGCAAGCTGTTCAAGCTCTTTGTATTCCTCCGCGAGCAGTCTCTGCCTATGCTCGATCTCAGCGTTGAACGCATCGCATGCCGCTGTCATAGCCTCCGGAGGCATATCCCCGTTTCCGTCGCGCGTAAGCGCGAGCACAGGCAGATTTCCGGCGCACCATGAAAGAAGCTCGCCGTCGTTTGCATAGTAGTCGTCGGAATACTCCCATTCTCGGCACTCAAAGCTCCACACGGTGGGTTCTTCCCGTGAGCAGCCTGTCAGCACGGCGCAGATGAACAGCAGCGCAATAGCGCTTCCGGCACGGCGCATCACCATATGGTACTGAACCCGCTAAAGACAGCCCCGCCGTCCGTAAGCTCAAACGGGAACTCCACGTCACTCTTCTCACCGGTCAGCACCCATTCGCTCTTTTCTTCGTCATAATCGCGCCAGGTTATCGTCGCGATGACATTTCCGCCCTTGCCGTCCGCGTTGAGCTTGGCGACATAGTCGACCGAGTCGATATACATATCCGTACCGCGTCCCGCAGGCAGCATATAAAGTCCGCCGTCGATATCCTTGAACAGCGGGTAGACTGCCTCTGTGCCGCTGGATGCAAGTCTGGCTTCAACAAGCTCCTCACTGAGTCTGGTAAGCATTTTGTTCCGAAGGTCGCCGATCGAATTGATTCCGGGAAGATCAACGTGATAATAGATCATGTCCTCGCCGTTGACCTGAGCTGTCTTTTTGTCGTTGTAGTCAGTGGGAACGAGACCTTCAAACCAGTACCACATTTCATCGGCCTCATAGAAATTGCCCAGAACCTTTGCCTCCGGCGACGGAGCAAGCAGACGCTCACCGCGCTCGTTCAGGAATCTGCTGAGCTTTCCGTCGGAAATCTGATACTCAAGTATTCCGTAAACATACGCAGCAAGCTCATACTGTCCGAATATAACTGTGATCCCGTCCTCGCCAATAGAGAAGTTGTAGTCGTCGCTGTTCCGGACGGTATCCTCAAAATCATCAAATAAATACTCGTTCTCGCCGCCCTCGTAGATTTGGTTGATGATATCGTCTGCAAGCATCTTTTTCAGTCCTTCATAGTTGTCCGTTAAGTCGGCAAGACCAAAAAAGCTGCCCGTTTCAAGGTCAAAGTGCAAATTGATATAGCTCATGCCTCCGTGTGCGCCGCCCCAATAGCCGTAGGAGCTGAACATCGTTTCAAGCAGGCTTCCGGAGATACGCGTGCTTTCCACGGCAAGCTCCTCGGAATAGCCGTAAAAGCTTTCGCGGTACTCCTCCGGCATCTCGTTATACTGCAGCTGCGCGTCCGCGCCGAGGCTCTCCGCAGTCGGCATATCGCCGGCGACCTCGTCAATGCCGCGATTGAATACGTCGCACACCTTCTGCATATCCTTGGGCGGCTCCGCATTCTGCGCGCCTCCTTCGCATGAAAGCGACAGCACGGGACGCTCGCAGGAAACGGTCGCGAGCAGAACGCCGTCATCGTTTTTATACTCGCCCTCGGTATTCTCTGTCGTGAGCGTATAGCTCCATACCGCATTGTCCGGCTGCGGCTCGGACTTCGGTTCTGTGGTTCCGGATGCGGGCGCGGGCTCCGAGCCCGTGTTCGTCGCCGCAGGCTGCGCAGCGTTTTTCTGCCCGCAGCCGACGAGCGTCAGCGCCATGGCAAGCGCCAGAAATGTCGAGACCAGTTTCTTATTCATTCTGCATCCTCCTCAATAATCACAGGGTCTGTTTTCCACTCGCTCCCACCCGCCGACCTTGAGAGATCGGGATACGCAAGCGCATAGAGATCCGTCGCCCTTGCTTCCAATTCCATTAGACTCTGCGCGCTGCGAGAAAGTTTCCTCCCGTACGCGGGTTTTATCAAAACCGGCAGTGAAGCGCTCTCCCTCATCCTTTTAAGCAGAGCTTTTCCCCTGCCGTTCATCGCCAGCACACGGATATATGGCACATGTCCTGTGCGCAGCTCGGGTGTTATGCCCAAATACGCCGACAGCAGCATACGGCGCAGCCTCGCATAGGCGTATCGCTTTGTTTTCACCGCTTCAAGAAGCTCCGTGAGCCCCGCAGCCGAGCGTGCCGCGTCATAGAAACGGTGATACAGGCCCTCGCCTCCGTCGTCATAAGCGGCAAGCTCGTCCTCGCTCATCGTTCTGAGTCTGGACAGTATCGCTCGTTCCGCCGTCTCCATGCGCACCGGGGCTTTTCCGTTCAAGGCCTCCGCTTTGTACAGCCTGTACATATCAGGCGTCAGATACTGTGTGACGTCTTCACCCTCGCAGAGCTTTTGCCGCAGCTCCGACGCCGAGGCGTAGCCCCCCGCGGCCTCCCCGTCGTGCAAGGCTCCGATCCGCTCCAGCGCAAGCGGCTCAATTCCGCTTCCGGTCTGTCGCAGCGCCTTGCAATATTCCACTCCGAGGATATCGTTCGGGCTTCCGAGACAGTCGGCGTCGCTGCCGCACAGTGCCCGCGCCGCCCTCTCTCGCGCGTGGGCAAAGCTGTCTCCCGCCTTCAGTTCTTCTCTCAGAAGCGTGGGAAAGCTCTCCGCGCACAGCGCTTCCGCAGTTCGCACAAGGCGGCACGTATCGGCGCATTCGCTGCCGAAAGCAAGCGAGTCAACTATTCCGGTCCCCTCCAGCAGCTCCACGCCCGCACGCGCAAAGCCCTCCGCCGACGCCGAAGCCCACGGGAGCGGAAGCTCGATAACAAGATTGGCTCCGCCTCTTACCGCGGCCTCCGCGCGCACATGCTTGCGCACAATGGCAAGATCCCCGCGTTGGACATAATTGCCGCTCATAACGCACACAACCGCGGTATCCTCGCCCAAGCGCCGCCTCAGCTCGCCAAGCTGCCAGGCGTGCCCTGTATGAAAGGGATTGTATTCGCAGATTATTCCAACGGAGCGCATAAAACCTCTCAAAAATATAGCTTGTTTTTACAGTCTTCTGCTGATATAATATTATTGTTGTGTATATATCTTAGCGGAAAACCGCGCGCGTTTCAAGCGCAACTAAGAAAAAAGGAGCAAATTATTATGAATGTTTTGGTAATCAACGCCGGAAGCTCTTCCCTGAAGTATCAGCTTCTCAACCCCGATACCGGCGAGCTGCTCGCCAAGGGCCTGTGCGAACGCATAGGCATTGACGGCAAGTTCACCTATAAGCCCCAGCTTCCCGGCAAGGAAAAACTCGACGCGGCGGACGTCGCCATGCCGACGCACTCCGAAGCGATCAAGGCGGTGCTTGACGCTCTGGTCGATCCCGTAAACGGCGTCGTCGCCTCCATGAAGGAGATCGACGCGGTCGGTCACCGTGTGGTTCATGGCGGAGAGAAGTTCGCCGCCTCCGTCGTCATCAACGACGACGTAATGCGCGCCATTGAGGAGTGCAATCCTCTCGCTCCGCTGCACAACCCCGCAAACATCATCGGCATCAAGGCTTGCCAGGCGCTCATGCCCGGCGTACCGATGGTCGCGGTTTTTGACACCGCGTTCCATCAGACCATGCCGCCCGTGGCTTACACCTATGCTCTGCCCTATGAGTACTATGAAAAGGACAAGGTGCGCCGCTACGGCTTCCACGGCACAAGTCACAAATATGTCGCTCAGCGTGCCGCCGATATGCTCGGCAAGCCCATTGAGAATCTGAAGCTCATCTCCTGTCACCTCGGCAACGGCTCGTCCGTCACCGCCATCAACGGCGGCAAGAGCGTCGATACCTCCATGGGCTTTACCCCGCTCGCCGGCGTTCCCATGGGCACACGCTCCGGCGACCTTGACGCAGGCATTCTCGAGTATCTTATGAACAAGTACGGCATGAACATCACCGAGATGCTCACGGTTCTCAACAAGAAGTCCGGCGTTCAGGGTGTCAGCGGCGTGTCCAGCGACTTCCGCGATCTCGGCAGTGCCGCGGCTCAGGGCAACAAGCGCGCCGAGCTTGCAATCGATATGTTCAACTACGGCGTCAAGAAGTACATCGGCGCTTATGCCGCGGCGATGGGCGGCGTCGACGCTATCATCTTCACCGCCGGCGTCGGCGAAAATGACGCCAACCAGCGCATGGCGATAGCCTCCGGGCTTGAGTTCATGGGCGTTAAGATGGACGAGGACGCGAACAAGGTCCGCGGTGAAGAACGTGTGATCTCGGCCGCCGATTCCAAGGTAAAGGTACTGCTCATCCCGACGAACGAGGAGCTCATGATTGCGATGGACACCGCTTCTCTTGTAAAATAAAGGTTTTGATAAGGAGGACGCCATGCCTGATACTGAGATCCGTGAATTTAAAAAGGGCGAGATCATTTACGAGCAAAACCGGTACGAAAACTTCCTGTACGAGATCCAATACGGCGCGGTTACGCTGTATCAGAACTACGGGACCGACCAGCAGATACTCATAAAGGAGCTTGAACCCGGCAGCTTTCTCGGTGAGATGGAGGTCATTGAGGCGCGCCCCCGTACCACGACTGCCGTCGCGACCGAGAAGACCGCTCTGCGCGTCATCACGAGCGGCGATCTCGGAGCGCTTTTCCGTGACCGTCCCGCGCTTGTAATGTCGATCATGCAGCAGATGTCCGCCCGCATCCGTGAGCTGACGCGCCAGTACAATGACGCCTGCCGTGTAGTCTCTGAGTCTATCGACGCTGAGAACGCCGGCGTTGAAAAGAGCCCGGCGCTTCAAAAGGAACGCAAAAAGCTCTCCGACTACTACCACGCCTTCCTCGATCTCCCCAGCGGAACTCTCGGAGACGATCTATGACAAAAAGCCGGCCCAAACGGGTCGGCTTTTTCTGTCTTATTTCTGTCATGCGTCCTGTTTTGCCAGCAGCGCCGCGCCTATCACTCCGGCCTGATAGCCGAGCGTACATTCCGCAAGTCTTGTGTTCTTTTTGACATATTTTACCCCAAACGACTGTCTGTCCACCTCTTCGCGAAGCGGGGCAAGCAGGGCCTCGCCCTGCAGAGCGACTCCGCCCGAGAAGGCGACGATCTCTGGGAAAAAGATATTGATAACATTCGTCAC
>JAFZQQ010000389.1 GCA_017620315.1 Oscillospiraceae bacterium
GCGGGTTAAGCGGCGCCCTGTCCTCCTCTCAGCGCATCGACCTCCCCGGGGCGCTCCAGGATAAGATGGAGACCGCCTTCGGAGCCGACTTCTCCGCTCTCAAGCTCTACCGCAGCCCCGAGGTGAGCGAGGCGGGCGATCTTGCGGTTGCGCAGGGCGGACGCATCGCGTTTGCGCCGGACGCGCCGTCTCTCACAAGCCGCGCCGGTCAGGAGCTGCTCGGCCATGAGCTCTCGCACGTCGTCGCTCAGGCAAAGGGCGAGGCGTATGGCTCGGGGCTGCTGGAAAACGCCTCGCGTGAGGCAAAGGCCGACCGCGAGGGTTCGATGGCGGCGTCAGGCATGCAGATATCGGCGGAGGCCGAGACCGTCAGCATAGGCGGAGCCGAAACCGGCGCCGCGCCGATGCAGGCAAAGCGCAGAAAGGGCAAAAAAGCCCGGCGCCGCAGCGCGCCTGTGCGCTCCCGCCGGGTCAAGGCGCCCAAGGTCACGCAATCCGCCCCCTCGTCGACGGCGTCGGAGGGCGAATCCCATTCCCCGGCGATCATAGACGCCATCAGCGGCGCCGCCGAGGGCTGAGCCGCGGAGACGGCGACGGAGACCGCAAAGGCGGTCGAAGAGGCCGCGCCGGAGGCTGCCGCGCAGTCCGAAGAGGCCGCGCAGGCTGAAGAGGTCGCCGCGCAAAAGCCCTCAAAGGGAGCAAGGATCGGCAAGATGATCGGCATGGGCGCCGGGTTCCTCGGTTCTCTCGCGGGGACGGCGAGCGGAGTGCTCGGCAATCTGGGCTTTGGCGTCGCAAGCACAATAGTCGGCGGCGTCGGCAAGGGGCTCGGAGCGCTGGGCGACTTCATAGGCTCGCTCACCGGCGGCGGAAACAAGGGCGGCGAGGCGGCCGGAGGCGGCGGAGAAGGCCCGGTCGCAGAGGATCAGGCGGCGCTCGCGGGCGCGCTCGGCGACGGTGACTTACCGCCCGAGGCGGTCGCCGCGCTGGCCGAGAAGAAGAAAAAGAGCTGATCCATGGACGCACAGGAGGATATCTTCATCGCAGAGCTGCGATCCCTGCTCATGGGCGACGGGGTCGAGACCTCGCTCGCGCCCAATCTCGGCGGCGAGCACAGGGGGCTTATACTCCGCGCGCTGCTACCGCTCTCCGGCAGAGGCGAGCGCGTGCTGACAGACATTGCTCTCAGCGGTCTCACACCGGAATTCGATCTGGTGCACATACATACGATCGTCATCCTCAAAGTCGGCGACGGCGCGAACGCGCTGCGAGAGGCCGCGGCGCTCTGGAACGAGAGCTGTCCGCTCGGCGCCTTCAACGTCAACTCCGCCGGCAATTTCGCGCACCGTCTCACGCTGCCCGTTGCGGCGCAAAGCGACGGCGGCGCTCTGGCCCGGCAGGTCTACGGGATATTGAAGATGCTTTCGGGGCTGCTCGCGCAGTTCTACCCCGAGGCCGCAAGACTGTCGTGGCCGGAGAATGGGTAAAATACATAGTGAAAACGCGGACGCATTGCTGCGCCCGCGTTTTTCCTTATTACATCAGTCTGCCGAGGATGCCCTTTTTCTTCGCATCCCTGCTTGAGGCATGCACGCCCATCTCGCTGACGGCCTCCTGCGCATAGGCGCCTCCGGCGCGGGACGATACTTTGGCAAGAGTCCCGGCGCGTTTGCTGCTCAGCGCTTCGTAAATATCCTTTTTCTTGAGATACTTTTTGCTTCTCAGCTTCCGAACGACAGCCGGGTCCAAACGCTGGTCGTCCAGGAACTGCGACAGCACGGATGTCTTTGCCGCCCTCTTCTCGTCATCCGTAAGCTTTTCTTTTCCCTTGTCGGTCTGGGCGTTCCCTATCGCGAGATTGATGTCGCTGTCCAGATCCCCAAACTCCTCCGAAAGGGTATCCTTCCTGACTTTACGCTTCATTCGCGCGGTGTTCCAGCTGTTGAACACGTCGAGCCCGTTGCCCGCCGCCGAGAGCAGCTTGCCGCCGATCACTCCCCACGCGCTCGAGTCAAAGCCGGTCCATGCGGCGCCTCCGCTCTTGAGCGCGCCGGAAAGTGCCTTGGTAAAGCCAGACCATTTATCCACTCTCGCGTTGCGCTCCGCCTGCTTTATCGCGTCGGTGATATCCGTCTCCTCGCCTACGTCGTTTGAATAGTTTCTGCCGTAAGCTTTCTTGCGTTTTGCCATTTTGCTCTCGGTGTCCCACGAGCTGAAGCCCGTGATAAGCCCGCCCAGCGACCTCAAAAAGCCGCTTGCCGTCCCGGCGATCGCGGTTCCGGTATTGATGCCCTTGTCCTCGCCGCCGCGCTCAAAGTTGTTCACCGCGCCGGCCAAATTGCTGCCGGTATCGACCAGAGAGGCCGTGGCGTCGAACAGGCTCGCGGTCCCGTTCGCGCTGTCGCCCCCGGAGTATCTCTGCACCATGTCGTAGCCGCTCGTCCCGGTGCCGTACAGGCCCGCGACTGTGCCGTAAACATTCTTCCACCCGTTCACGGTCGCCTTGGTGCTTTTTCCCATGCCGGTAATGGATTTGGATTTTGTCTCGCCTTTGTCATTCTTATAGGTATATTCTGTGTCAAACAGATCCTCGAGCTCCGAGCCCGTGTTGATCAGGCCAAAGGTCTTGTCCGCCTTGGATCGCCAGTCCGCCTGCATCGGCGCGCCCTCCGACGCAATCGGCGCGGCGGCGCTCCCGACCGCGGCGTAAACGGTCTCTCCCGCCGCAGCCATCGCGCCTTCGCGATCCGCCTTCGCCTCAAGCGAGCTGTCGATCAGCATTCCTCTGCCGCGGCTCTCGCCGCGCGCCTGGCTCGCTATGTGGCTCAGCTCGTGGCCGAGCAGCGTCTGCCCGCTGAGACCGGAAAAGTCATGCTTTCCCGGAGCGAACGCGATGCGGCTGCCCTGAGCGACGGCGTTTGCGCCTATGCTGTCAACGCCCTTGCTCTCATAGAGCTCCACGGCGGAGAGATCCATCCCGAAGGCGTCTTCCATTTTTTCGCGTATTGCGGAGGGCAGATCGACCCTTCTTGCGGGCGCGTGCGCAGAGCCGACCGCGCCCGCCGCTGCGGTCTTCATTCCGCCCGGCTGCGTCACACGCTCAGTCCTCGCGGCATCCTGCCGGCGGCGCGTATCATAAGTCTGCACTTCGCTCACCCCTCCCGCGGCGTTTTCCGCGCGCTTATGCCATCAGCTTCTTGAGAACGCCGTTTTTCGTTGCATCGCTGCCATATTCCGATGTGTGGATGCCCATATCGCCGATCGCTTCGCGCACCCTGTCCTTATATGTGTTGCCTCCGGCGTTCGCGGCTTGAGTAATCAGATTCGCGCGCTTGTTTGACAGCGCCGCGTAGACGTCCTTCCGTTTGAGGTTCTGCTTCTGCAGGAGCAGATTTCGCGTATTTTCGTCAAATATGTTGTTTGTGTCGTTATTCAGCATCGCCCGGATCGCCCTGTCCTTCGCCTCGGCTCTGCGCTGCTTCATCGACTTGTCCCCGTCTTCGTGCGTCAGCGCGTCGTTTACGCTGGTATTAATATTGTTTTCAAAATTGCCGAAGGCTTCGTTCAGCGTATCCTTGCGGGCGTTGCGCTTCATGCGGTCGGTGTTCCAGGTATTGAACAGGTTCACCGCGTCTCCCGCGATAGAAAGCCCTTTTCCGCCCAAAAAACCTCCGATCCCCGGAAGGAATGTGTTCAGCGCCGTGCCCGCGCTCTTTAAGCCAAAGCCGAGCGATTTTGTGAACCCCGAAAACTTGTTCGCTCTCGCGTTCCGCGCGGCCTGCCTGAAAGCCCTTTTCATTTCGGGGTCATCCGCTTCGTTAACAGCATACCTTAGATTATCGCTGTCTCCGCCCTTTTTCTCCAGGCTGCTCTGCGAGCTCCACCCGCTGAATCCGGATATCAGTCCGCTGATCGATTTCAGCCCGCTCGACGCGATGCCCGTAATGGCGGTTCCCTTTTTGATCTTCTTGTTGTTGAGATTGCGGAACTGGTCGATAGACGTCGCGACGCCGGCGCCCGTATCTCCCAGCGAAGCAAGCGCGTCGATGGCATTGGCGGTGCCGCTCGCGTAATCACCCATGTGGTAGTTCTTGACGGAGCCTATGCTGTTCTGCGCTACTCCGATCAGGCCAAGCCCGGCGCTTACGGCGCCCTTTGCGCCGTTTTTATAGCGATTGGCCTTGCTGTCGATCTTCACGAGCGAGCCGTGCTGGTTTCCCTGCCTGTCCACATACCCGGAGGTCAGCAGGCTGTCCACATCGCTGCCAAGGCCGTAGGTCCCGGCAGTGTACTTGAACCAGTTCCTCTTAAAGTTATTCTTCCCGCGTATCGCCTGAAGGTATGTTGCCGCCTTCGCTCTCTTCAAAAGGCCGGGAGAATCGTCGTCCCTGTCCGCCTGTGCCGGCGCGCTCTGCGCCGGTGCAAGCGCGGGCGCGGCGCCCTCCGCGGCATGTACGGTCTCCCCGGCCGCAGCCATAGCGCCCTCACGGTCGGCCCTGGCCTCCAGCGCGTCGTTCATTACCAGTCCGCTGCCGCGGCTCTCGCCTCGCGCCTGGCTTGCAATGTGGCTCAGCTCGTGGCCGAGCAGCTCCTGGCCGGCGCGGCTGTAAAAGTCCAGCTTTCCCGGCGCAAAGGAGATCCTGTCGCCCTGCGCCATGGCGTTCGCTCCGGCGTCGGCGACAGACTGGTTTTCATACAGCCTCACGCCGGAAAAGTCCATTCCGAAGGCGTTTTCCATCTTATCACGCATCGCGGACGGAAGGTCGACCCTGCGGGCGGAGGCGTTCACAGAGGGTATCGCCCGCGCAAGCGCGTCGGACGCCCGCTCGGTCTCGGATATTTTCTCCGCCGCGGCAAAGTCCTGCCTGCGTCTCGCCTCGTAGATCTGCACGCCGACACCCCCTCCGTTCAATGCTTACAGCTTGTCATGATCAGTTTATCTTCCAAACCGGAAAAAGTCAAGAAAAAGCCTTGGCCGCAAGCAATCTTTGCGGCCGCCGCGGGAATGGTTTTCCGCGCGGATCATTTCAATTTGCGCGCGTCTGTTTCTCCCTCACGCTCTTTATACGCCTCATATCGGCTCTGGAGCCAGTTTTTCAATTCCTCCACTCCCGGCTCATCCCAGTTGAAGAGGTTCTTTTCGACGTCCTCCGCCTTTTCATAGCAAAGCTTCGAGTATACGGCGGCGTGGATGGTTCTGCTCTCCTCGTCCATCTCCAGTCTGTAGTTGAACGACGTGAACGCCGGACCGATCGAGCCGGTGTAGACATGCGAGCGGTTCAGCCAATGCGGCGTAATTCTTTCAAAGCAGGGTTCCATTTCTATCCTCCACGTATTATATAAATGCTCAGCTCCGCGCGCCGGCAAGGATATAGCCCAGATGACGAAAGCCGTCGCGGACGGTGCGCAGCTTGGACGTGCGCCGCAGCTCGCAGCGGCGCAGCCTTACAGGGGCCTGGCCTATGCGCAGCCCCAGGCGCGCCGCTTCGGCGATGAACTCGGTGGCAAACTCCATGCCCTCGGCCTCAAGCCGCATTTTTGTCGCCGCCGAGCGCGTCAGTCCCCGCAAGCCGCAGTGGAAATCGCGCACGTCGGTCCGAAAGCGCAGCCGCGCAAGCGCCGAGAGCGCCTTAACGCCGTATCTGTGCGAATACGGCATAGCGCCCGGCTCGATTCCTCCTGAAAAGCGGTCGCCGATCATAACGTCGGCGCTTCCGTCCGCCAGCGGCGCGTACAGCAGTCCGAGCTGCATGAAATCATAGGTCGTGTCGCAGTCGCCCATAAGTATCACGTCGGCGCGCGCCGCCGCTATGCCCGCGCGCAGCGCGCAGCCATAGCCCGGTCTCTCCTCGCGGACGACCCTCGCGCCATTGGCCAGCGCGACGTCCGCCGAGCCGTCGTCCGAGCCGTTGTCGACCAGCAGAAGCTCGCCCCGCAGCCCGTTTTCGGCAAGGAACCGCTTCGCCTCGTCCAGACACGCGCCGACAGCCGCCGCCTCGTTTTTGCAGGGCAGGACAAGAGTAAGGTTGAACCCGGCGGTATCATTCAGCTTATCCGTTCCTATCCCCTCCCAACGCGGTCACATAAACATTATACAGCCTGTCCGCAGAAAATCAATATCGACACGCTCCTTTTTTGGACGCCGGGCCCGGCGGGATCCGGCGCCCATACCACCTCATTTCAACGGAAATGCTTGACGGACCTATTCAAATGTATTATTCTTTTTTTGATGATCTGTTTCAAAAAGACA
>JAFZQQ010000390.1 GCA_017620315.1 Oscillospiraceae bacterium
AGGTTGACAAGGCGCAGCATACGCATGACCTTCTGCTCGATAACATCCTTCGGTTCCTTTTTGATCGTCAGACCAAAGGCAATGTTGTCGTAAACGTTCATGTGAGGGAAGAGCGCGTATTTCTGGAATACGGTATTTATCTCGCGCTTGTAGGGCGGGACGTTGACAATATCCTCGCCGTCGAAGAGCACCTTGCCCTCGGTGGGCTGGAGAAATCCGCCGAGAATGCGCAAAAGGGTGGTCTTTCCGCAGCCGGAAGGTCCGAGAAGTGTGACGAATTCGTTTTCATAGATATCAAGGGAAACGCCTTTGAGGACGACCTGACCGTCCTCGAAGCTCTTTACGATGTTTTTGAATTGTATGAGCTTCTTTGCTTCTTCTGCCATTGTTCTCTCTCCTATATATTATAATGTAGTTTTACAATGTAGTTTAACAGTCTCAAAAAAGGGGAGGCGTGGACACCCACAGTACCTTCGAGGGAGCCTTCTGTTCGTTGCTTATTGAATGGAATGTGCGCCCGTGGAGATAGAAGGTCTCGCCGGTTTTGAGCGTGTTCCGTTTCCCGTCGCACTCAAGAGTGACGCATCCGTCGACCACATAACCGAATTCTTCGCCGCTGTGCGGCACGA
This sequence comes from Oscillospiraceae bacterium, assembly GCA_017620315.1. Classification (GTDB taxonomy): domain Bacteria; phylum Bacillota; class Clostridia; order Oscillospirales; family Oscillospiraceae; genus Hominicoprocola. Next base: position 630 of record JAFZQQ010000390.1, read on the forward strand.
CCTCGAACGATCTTCCACCCTCGCCGAGAGTGAGAAGAATGGGTTCCATGCGGTTTTTTTGCGTGTTTGGCACAATCCAGTGTATCGTACATTCCTCGCGTTCATCGGTGAAAAAGTCGCTTTCGCCGAAGACATACCGCTCGACCTTGTCCTCCTTGAAAAAATCGGCGAGGTTAGTACCGAGCGCTTCAAGAATGTCGTCCAGCGAGTCAATGGAAGGGGAGGTCAGGTTTCGCTCCAACTGGGAAAGAAAACCCTTCGTCAACTCGCTGCGGCTGGCAAGCTCCTCCAGCGTGAGCCCCTTCTGGGTACGCAGCTGCCTTATTTTGTTTCCTATATCCATAGGCGCCTCCAACGATGTTTCATTTACTAAACAATTTGTTTTGCAAATCAAACCGAACGATATAATACAATATGCAATGCAAAAATGCAACACTTAATTAAACATTTTGTTTATTAAATAAAACTTTGTGGAAATGAATAAACCGGGGGCTGTTTTGACCCTCGGTTTAACCGATTTAACTAAAGTATTTTTGTTCAAAAGGTATAGATGGGACGGAGAACTCTTTCCCGCGAAGGTATTCAAGCAGACCGGCGTCAGTCGGAAAGTCAAACCTGAGGCGGCATGAGCAAAGCAGTTGTATTTTTTCACCGTATTTTCGGTTCAGCGTACCGTTGCCATACTTGCCGTCGCCGAGCAGGGGATAGCCTGCATCCGCGAGACTTGCGCGGATCTGATGTGTGCGACCGGTGAGCAGCTCCACCTCGAGCAGAGACAGCTCTTTGCTTGTTTTCAGCGTTTTATAAAGCGTTATCGCGCTTCTTCCGTCGGGAACGGGGTGATGGTATACGCGCACGAGATTATCCCTGCTGTCCTTGCGAAGGAAGCATTCAAGTCTTCCTGATTTGGGCTCGGGTCTTCCGATACAAATGCAGCGGTAGTATTTTGATATTTCGCGCAGGCGTATCTTTTCACTCATTATGCGCAAGGCTTCAGCATTCTTTGCCGTAATCACAATGCCGCTGGTATTTCTGTCAATGCGGTTGCAGAGCGCGGGAGTAAAGGAATTCTCGTCATGCGGTCTCCACTCGCGCTTTTGATACAGATATGCAAGCAGATGATCGAGCAGCGTGACGCCGGTCTCTGCGTCGCCGGCATGGCACAGCAGACCGGCGGGCTTGTCGAGAAGGAGGATGTTTTCGTCCTCGTAGACGATGCCGAGCTTCGGGGAGGCGATGGTAAGATAGACGTTGTTCTTATCGGGGGCGTCAAAGAATTCGTCGTTCACATAGCATTCCACAAGGTCGCCCTCGACAAGACGCTGTTCCTTCGCGGCGCGCGCGCCGTTGACCTTGATACGCTTGATGCGTATGTATTTTTGCGCCAGAGAGGCGGGCATCAGCGGGACAGCCTTCGCGAGAAAGCGGTCGAGCCGCTGACCGGAATCGTTTTTGCCTATAGTGAATTCGCGCAATGAAGACGCCCCTTTCTGACCCGCGGAGACACTTAGTTGCTGCACAGTATATGACAGAATAAAAAAAATTTCAAGAAAAAGCAAAAAAATGTTTGACAAGTCCGAGGTGCTTTACTATAATATCACCTGTGTCATTGTGAGGTGGATCATGCGTCTTGACGTAAAACGGATCATTAACACTCCCGGAGACGGAATAGAATTCAACGAGGAATTTGATCTTTCCGATGTGGACTTTGGTGGAGTGTGTCCTGCGGTTCGGCCCGTTTCGGTGGTAGGGACGGTGCGTAACATAGCGGGGATGCTCCGGCTGCGCTTTGACCTTGACACAGAGCTTTCGTGCGTTTGCGACCGTTGCGGCGTCAGGATCGAAAAGCCCTTTCATGTTGAGCTTGAACGTATGCTTGCGACCGAGCTTGAGGATGAGGAAAACGATGAGATCCTTTTGCTTGAGGACGGAGGGCTGGAGCTTGACGAGCTTGCACGGGAGACCTATATTCTCAACATGGACACAAAGACGCTTTGCCGCGAAGACTGCAAGGGCCTTTGTCCGGGCTGCGGGGCAAACCTCAATATAGAGGAATGTCACTGCAAGAAGGAGACCGACCCACGCTGGGCGGAGCTGCAGAAGCTTTTGTAAAGAGTAAATACACGGCTATGTGCCGTTATCGATCAAGGAGGTGTCACCATGGCAGTCCCTAAGGGTAAAGTTTCCCGCGCAAGGCGCGATAAGAGGCGCAGCTCCCACTGGAAGCTCACCGCCCCCACGCTGGTTGCGTGCCCGAAGTGCGGCGCTCTGCGTCAGCCGCACAGAATGTGCCCCGAGTGCGGTACCTACAACGGCCGCACAGTCAAAGTCATTGAGGCTAAGACCGTCGCCGAGTAAACGCATCCATACAGATGAAAAAGCATGGCGAAGCCATGCTTTTTTTATAAAAAGAGGGTTACGGAGCATTCTATGGACAATATTGAGGATCAGAAAGAAATTCTTACGCCGGAGGGCGGAGAACAGGACGTTCGGCGTATACCCGGGCGCGACCTTTACGAATGGGTCCATTCCCTTGCCGCCGCGGTGCTTATCATCGTTATCATGTTCACGTTTTTTGTCCGCATGATGGGCGTGCAGGGACCGTCCATGCGCCAGACGCTTCAGGACGGAGACAGGCTGTTCGTGCTCAACTCGCATCTTGTGCGCGAATACCGTCAGGGCGACATTGTTATTGCGCGCAAGCAGTCTTTTTCCGACGACCCCATCGTCAAGCGTATCATCGCTGTCGAAGGGCAGACGATAGACATTGATTTCAGTGTCGGAGCTGTGTACGTCGACGGTGTTGAACTCGAAGAGGACTATATCAACGACCTTACCTATACTTTCGAGGGCACGCAGTTTCCGCTTACCGTGCCGGAGGGAAGCGTGTTTCTTATGGGCGACAATCGCAACATGAGTACCGACAGCCGTGAGCCTCGCATCGGCACTGTCGACAAACGCTATCTGATAGGAAAGGTGATATTCCTGGCGTTTCCCGGGCCGGATTCTGTCACGGACAAACGGGAATTCGGCCGCATAGGGGTAATAAACAAACGATAACCGGCGAGCTTCACGCTGAAAGGAAATCTGCCTGCGGGCAGCGTGTTCCTTTCGGCGTGAAAGTATAAAGGAGGAAGGATATGCAGCTGGACAGTCTTAGCTGGTTCCCGGGACACATGACAAAGACGCGGCGGATGATAGAGTCCGAGCTCTCCAACGTCGACGCAGTGTGCGAGATCGTTGACGCGCGAATACCCATGTCCTCGCGCAATCCTGACGTCGATACGCTCACTGCGCTCAAGCCCCGTATCGTTGTGCTGAACCGGGTCGACCAGGCGGACTCCGCCATGACAAAACGCTGGGCGGCGTGGTTCCGCAAGCAGGGCTTTGCCGTGATAGAGGCTGACGCGAAAAGCGGAGGCGGAGTCAAGCAGTTTGCGCCGGCGGTCAGAGAGCTTTTGAAGGAAAAAATAGCTGCGTATGAGGCAAAGGGGCAGATAGGACGTGTCCTCCGCGTCATGGTCCTCGGAATACCGAACGTCGGCAAATCGACCTTTATAAACCGTGTTTCAGGAAGAAAGAGCGCAAAGGCGGAAGACAGGCCGGGGGTTACACGTTCAAAGCAGTGGGTTCCCGTGGACAAAACGCTGGAGCTTTTGGACACTCCCGGAATACTCTGGCCGAAATTTGAAGATCCCGAAGTCGGCGTGAGGCTTGCCTTCACCGGCGCGATACGGGACGAGGTTGTCGATATCGAAGAGCTGGCTATGCGCCTTATGAGCTTTTTGGGCGAGCACTATCCCAAAGCGCTTGAGGAGCGTTACAAGCTTGAGGTCATTTCTTGCGACGACGGCTGGACTCTGATTGAAAAGGCCGGGAGAAAGCGCGGCTTCCTGATTTCGGGCGGTGAAGTGGATACAGAACGAATGAGCCGTATCTTACTTGATGAATTCAGAGGTGGAAAGCTTGGACGCTTTACACTTGAGATGCCGGAAGATAGCCCTGGGGAGGACTGAGAATGGCTGATTTTTCTTACGAAAACAAAGCGCGCGCGCAGGGCTTCGGAAGTGTTTGCGGCGTTGACGAGGCCGGCGCGGGTCCCCTCTGCGGCCCCGTTTACGCTGCCGCTGTCATTCTGCCGGACAACTGCGAGTTACCCGGACTTGATGACTCTAAAAAACTAACGGAGAAAAAGCGCGAAAAGCTATTTCCTCTTATCAAGCAGACCGCTCTTGCGTGGTCTGTCGCATGGGTGGACGAAAAGGAGATCGATGCGACCGACATACTCAGCGCAAGACTGAAGGCGATGCAGTCGGCAATAGACGCACTGTCGGTTAAGGCGGACTATGCTCTTATTGACGGGAACCGTGACCGCGGAAGAAGCGCGGAAATCATAATACCGCATGAATGTATCGTAAAGGGGGATAGCTTGTCAATGAGCATAGCTGCAGCCTCGGTACTTGCAAAGGTCAGCAGGGATCACTTTGTTGTTGAGGTGTTGGACAAGCAGTATCCTCAATACGGCTTTGCAAAGCACAAGGGCTATGGCACTGAGCTGCACAGGGAAATGATCGAGAAATACGGACCCTGTCCGGCGCACAGAATGACATTCCTGAAAAAATGGACAAACGAGTGACTAAGGGGAGATCCGGCGGCGACTGGGGAGAAGCATTGGTTGCGGAGTATCTGCGCTCGATGGGACACCGCATCGTTGCGTCGAAATACAGCTGCCGCTTCGGGGAGATCGATCTGATCGCGACAGACGGCGATACAATATGTTTTATTGAAGTCAAACTCCGCACAAACCTTGAGTGCGGTCTTCCGCGGGAATATGTGACGGTCGCAAAGAAAAAACGGCTTAAAAAGACAGCAAGCTTTTATCTTTCAACACACGATCCAGACAGCAGCTGCCGCTTTGATGTTGCCGAGGTCTATACCGACGCCGGAAGAAACCCGGATAATACGCGGATAGAGTATATTGAGGACGCTTTTCAATGATTGGGGGAATACTGTGGGCTGTTCATACGGTGAGAACATACGGATAACGGTTTTCGGGCAGTCACATTCAACTGCGGTCGGTGTGACGATAGACGGAATCCCAGCCGGTGAGAGAATCGACTGTGACCGGCTGTGCGCGTTCCTTTTTCGTCGCTCGCCCGGAAAGGGCGGGCTTTCGTCAGAGCGTAAGGAGAGCGATACGCCGGAATTCATTTCCGGGCTGGTGAACGGCATGACCTGCGGTGCTCCGCTGACGGCGATCATTCAAAATGAGGACGCAAGGCCGGGGGATTACGAGGAACTGAAAAACATCCCGCGTCCCGGACACGCCGACCTTACCGCATGGATAAAGTACGGAGAAGCGCGTGACTGGAGAGGCGGCGGATATTTTTCCGGGAGAATGACTGCGCCGCTGTGCGTAGCAGGTGGAGTATGCCTCCAGCTCCTTGAGCGCAAAGGTATCAGAATAGAAGCCCGCGCCTCAAAGATCGCGGGGGCGGCCGATCCGGATGATATGGAACGCGCAATTCGTGCCGCAAAAGAGGAAGGCGACAGCGTCGGGGGAATCGTGGAATGTGTTGCAAGCGGCGTTCCGGCAGGTTTGGGCGATCCTATGTTCAACGGACTTGAAAACAGGATCTCGCAGATAGTTTTCGCGATACCCGCTGTGAAGGGTATCGAATTCGGAGAAGGCTTTACCGCTGCCGGACTTCGCGGCAGCGAGAATAACGATGAGTATCTTCCGGGGTATAACGGCATAATCTTTGCAAGCAATCACTGCGGCGGCATACTCGGCGGCATCTCCACAGGAGAACCGATCGTGTTCAGAACTGCGTTCAAGCCTACGCCGTCTATCGGCAAAAAGCAGCGAAGCGTAGACCTTACGACTATGGAGCCGGTAATGCTCAGCGTTCCAGGCAGACATGACGCCTGTATCGTCCCGCGTGCCGTCCCTGTCGTCGAAGCAGCCGCAGCAATCGCAATCTACGATTCACTGCTTGCCATTAAACTTGGTAAATGAAGAATTGTAAAGTGATATGACTATACAGAAAATCAGAGCGGAAATCGACACGATCGACGCTGAGATCATAAAATTGTTTGAAAAAAGAATAGCGCTTTGCGGAGAAATTGCGGAATATAAAAAGGAAAATGGACTTCCAATCCGCGATGAAAAAAGGGAAAAAGAAAAGCTCCGCACCATCGCGGAGCTTATGCCTGCGGGAATGCGCGGCTACGGAGCATCCCTTTATGAAAGGATATTTCGTCTCAGCCGTCTTCGCCAAAGACTTTTGAACGGCGAAAACATTGTGCTCATCGGCATGCCGGGCAGCGGCAAAACTACTGTTGCGCGCGCATTGAGTGAATCGCTGGGCTGTGAGAGCTTTGACAGCGACGAGCTGATCGAGAACAATACGGACGAAACCATAAAGGATATCTTTGTTCGCTGCGGTGAGGAAGCGTTCAGAAAGCTTGAATCGGATGCGCTTGCCGGACTCTGCTCGCGAAGGGGCGTTGTGATAGCTACAGGCGGCGGCTGCGTGACGCGAGAGGTCAATTATCCGATTATAAAGGGCTGCGGAACGGTTGTCTGGCTTCGCAGGAGCCTTAAAAGCCTTTCGCTTGAGGGACGTCCGCTTTCGCAGTCAAGAGGCTTAGTTGAGCTTTACAGCGAGAGAAAGCCTTTGTATGAAATGCTTGCTGACTGTGTTGTAGACAACGATTCAAGCGTGTCGGAGACGGTTGAACGCATAATAGAAAATGTATGATCTCAGCCTTGTGGGTTAAGCCTTATTCCGTAGCTGTCCATTGCGGCGTACAGTATATCGCGGCTTTTTGCGCTTATCTCGCACAGTGGCAAACGCAGCTCACCGGAGCATAGGCCGAGCCGCGACATCGCCGCTTTGACCGGTATGGGATTGACCTCGCAGAAAAGAGCATGTATAAGCTCCGACATACGCAGCTGCAAAAGCCCTGCCTTGCGGATGCTTCCGGAAAGGGCGAGGTGGGTGAGCTCGCGCATGTCGTCAGGAATGAGATTTGCCGCTGTGGATATGACGCCCACGCCGCCCAGAGCCATTATCGCCGCGGTGTCCTCGTCGTTGCCCGACCAAATGCAGAAATCTCCGGGACAGCGATTCAAGGTATCCTGAATAAGCGCAAAGCTGCCGCTTGCCTCCTTGACGCCGACAATGTTTTCGAGCTTTGCGAGTTCCGCATAGGTTTCGGCTGAGCAAGAGACGCCTGTGCGCGAGGGAACATTGTAGAGTATGACCGGAATGTTCACGGCTTCCGCAATTGCGGTATAGTGCGCGACCAATCCGGCTTGAGTAGTCTTGTTGTAATAAGGTGTCACGACAAGCACTCCGTCAGCGCCAAGAGCTTCGGCCTCGCGCGAAAGCTCGACTGCCGCGCCGGTGTCGTTCGAGCCGGTTCCGGCTATTACCGGCGCTTTTCCCTTGGCGAGGCTTACGCAGGAGCGTATCAGCTCCGTGCGTTCATTTTTTTTGAGCGTAGGCGCTTCTCCGGTGGTCGCACAGACTATCAGCGCGTCGATGCCCGCTTTGAGTTGACGGTTTACGAGAGAACGAAAGCGATCAATGTCCGGTTCGCCGTTTTTGAACGGGGTTATCAGAGCGGTTCCGCAGCCGGTGAATAATGGCTTCTTCATTTTGACACACCTTTCCAGAAACTGACACGAATGATTTGACGTTTTTTCTTGAAACGCCGTTCAAATTGTCTTATAATGGCAAAAAAGGAGAGATGACAATGCGAAGGACGCTTCGGCTCGTTATCCTTTGCCTTGCGTTGTGCGCAACGGTCGGCACGGGAGCAAGGGCCATTGAAAATGATATGCTCAAGGTTGGAATAAAATACGGCAGCAATGCCATGTTTTCCGCTAACCTTCAAAACTACGACGGCGCCGGCTGCGGCTATGCGATGGGCTACTATGACTCGGGACGGGTATTTGTGCCGCTCGGGATGGCGACAACGGAAACAAAAATATCCGTGACTGTAGACGACAATGTGTTCATAGCGGGCGGAGTGTATTATAAGGATATGCCAGCCAATTACTCTGAATACATAGGCGCTTACCATCTGCAGCTGCTGCGCCGTTTTGACGACTATGATTCCGCAGCCGCGGCAGCCGCGGAGTACGATGGGGGCTTTGTCGCGTGGCTTACGGACGGATTTGCCGTCCGTATCGGACAGTACCGCACGCCGGAGGGCGTCGAGCGCGCCATGAACGGCTGGAGCGGCTCGGAGAGCGCGCAGATCGTTTCGCCCAGCAAGACCGGCGTGATGGTGACGGTCACAGGGACTGACCGCATACTGTTCTATTTTGACTGCGGCGGACTGCGTTCACTTTCGATTTTGCCGCTGAGCATGGATGGGGAGAAGCCTATAACTTGGTTCAGGGGCTACAGGTATTATGGCAGCTTTGAGTACCAGCGTGTTACCGGAGGCAACATCAGCGTAATAAATGTCGTCAACATCGAAGACTACACAAAGGGCAGCGTGCCTTACGAGATAGGCGGGGACAAGCCGATAGAGGCGATAAAGGCTCAGGCGGTCTGCGCGCGAACCTATGCTGCGCTTCAGACGAGGCACCGCTCGCAGGGCTTTGACGTTTGCACAACAGACGACTGCCAGGTCTATCAGGGCGTCGCTGCGAGCAACGAGACCACCGACCGCGCGGTCGACGAGACGGCGGGAGTCTATATGTACTACAACGGAAAGCTTGCCGAGGCCTTTTATTACTCCAGCAACGGAGGGGCAAGCGAGGATGCCGTCAACGTGTGGGGCGGCGTGGTGCCGTACTGCAAGGGCAAGCTGGATCCGTATGAGGAGACGATAGCCTCGCGCATTCCCAAGTATAACTGGACGGTGACGTATACGCAAAGCGAGCTTACAAAAAGGCTCCAGTCAAAGGGCGTCAATATCGGAACGGTAAAGAGCGTATACGTATCTGAGTACACAGATGTAGGAAATGTGCTTGCGCTGACCTTTGTCGGAACGAACGGTTCAAAGACGATACGGCGCGAATCCTGCCGAACGATGCTCGGACTTCGCAGTATGCGTTTTCACATCGGCGACTCGGCCCCGACGGCCTCGTCATTCTACGCAAACGGAAAAGAAACCGTGCTTTCTGAGATTTCGGGCGTTTATACCATCTCGGGATCCGGTACGGTCTCACAGATCACGAGCGGCGCGTCCGACACTTGGGTGATAAACTCCTCGGGGACGCAGAAGTTGCACAACGGATCGGAGCCGTCGCAGACTCAGGTGACAGATACCTTTGTGTTCAACGGAAGCGGCTGGGGCCACAATGTCGGAATGAGTCAGTGGGGAGCCTCGGCAATGGCGGAGTTGGGCTATGATTACCGCGCGATACTTGAATTCTATTATACGGGTATAACGATCGAAGGGCCGGATATGACTTCGGACTTCGATACGGAGGGATAATGAAAACAACCGATTTCAACTACGAGCTTCCGCAGGAGCTTATCGCTCAAACGCCTGCGGAGAGACGCGACAGCTCACGCCTGCTGTGCCTTGACAGGGTGAGCGGAGAGTTCTCGCACCATCGCTTTTATGAACTTCCGGATTTTCTGCGCGAGGGCGACTGCCTTATCCTGAACGACAGCAGAGTGCTCCCGGCACGCTTGCTTGGACAGAGGCTTCCGGGCGGAGGCGCTTGCGAGGTGCTGCTGCTCATTGACAGAGGCGGAGATATATGGGAGTGTATCGTGCGTCCCGGCAAGCATCTGCGCGAGGGTGCGCGCATCAGCTTCGGCGGCGGCGAGCTGACCGCGGAGGTGACGGAAGTGCTTCCCGACGGCAACCGTCTGGTGCGCTTTTTTTATGAGGGCATCTTCCTTGAGGTGCTTGAACGCCTCGGGAAAATGCCGCTGCCGCCGTATATTAAGGCAGAGCTCAACGACAGGGAACGATATCAGACTGTTTATTCAAAGGTGAACGGCAGCGCCGCCGCTCCGACCGCGGGGCTGCATTTTACGCATGAGCTGCTGGACACGATAGCCGCAAAGGGCGTCAGTCTGGGATATGTAACGCTGCATGTAGGACTGGGTACCTTTCGTCCTGTCAAGGAGGATGAGGTAGAAGCGCATGAGATGCACAGCGAATATTGCATCGTACCGGAGGAGACCGCGACGCTTATAAACAAAACAAAGAAAACCGGCGGGAGAGTCGTCTGCGTGGGTACGACCTCTTGCCGCACGCTTGAGTCATGGGCTGAGGCGGACGGAACCATGAGAGCCTCCGCCGGCTGGACGGATATTTATATCTACCCTGGTTACAGGTTCAAGGTCATGGACGCACTTATAACGAATTTCCATCTTCCACAGTCCACACTTCTGATGCTTGTCTCGGCCTTTGCGGGCCGCGAGCATGTGCTTGCGGCGTATGAGGAGGCTGTAAGAAAAAAATACCGGTTTTTCAGCTTCGGAGACGCGATGTTTATTTCTTGATACGGAGAGAATACAATGTTCAAGGTCATCAAATATCAGGGAAAAGCGCGGCGCGGTTTATTTACATGCGCTCACGGCGGCGAGGTGCAAACGCCTGTGTTTATGAATGTAGGCACACAGGCTGCAATAAAGGGCGGACTCTCTGCGTTCGACCTGAAGGATATCGGCTGCCAGATCGAGCTGAGCAATACTTACCATCTGCATCTGCGCCCCGGCGACGACGTTGTGCATGAGCTCGGGGGCCTTCATAAATTTATGTGCTGGGACGGGCCGATACTGACGGACAGCGGAGGCTTTCAGGTCTTTTCACTTGCCAGCCTGCGCAAGATAAAAGAAGAGGGCGTTACATTTGCCTCGCATCTGGACGGAAGACGCATTTTTATGGGGCCGGAGGAAAGCATGCGCATCCAGTCAAACCTCGGCAGCGATATAGCGATGGCTTTTGATGAATGTGTGGAAAACCCGGCGGAGTACGAGTATGCGAAGGCGTCCTGCGAGCGTACTTTACGCTGGCTGGAGCGCTGCAAGGCAGAGCACGACCGGCTTAACGCGCTGCCGGATACCGTTAATCCGCAGCAGATGCTTTTTGGCATCAATCAGGGCGCGACTTATCCCGACCTTCGTATATGGCATGCGCAGCAGATCGCAAAGCTGGACTGTGACGGTTATGCCATAGGCGGGCTTGCGGTGGGTGAGCCTACACAGGTCATGTACGATATCATAGACGAGGTGGAGCCTTATCTGCCGAACGACAAGCCGCGCTATCTGATGGGTGTTGGCACGCCGTCGAATATAATCGAGGGTGTTGCGCGCGGCGTCGATTTCTTCGACTGTGTTATGCCGGCCCGCAATGCGAGACACGGAAAGCTGTTTACATGGTCGGGAGCGATCAATATCAAAAACGAAAAATACAAGCTTGACAGCGAGCCGATCGACCCCGAATGCGGCTGTCCCGTATGCCGCAGTTTTACACGAGCTTATATTCGGCATCTTTTCAAGGCGGATGAGATCCTTGCGCTCAGACTGTCTGTCATGCATAACCTTTATTTTTATAATGAACTGGCAAGACGTATCCGCGACGCACTTGACGACGGCAGCTTCGACGCCTTTCGTTCTCGCTTCAGCGGAAAGCTTGACGAGCGCATATAAAGTAAAAAAATGCGCTGAATACGAAAAAAACACTTGCGAAATGACGAGCCGTTCGCTATAATATGGCTTGACTTTTTGAAAAGGGGCTGATTCCATAATGCAAGGCGCAAGTAGCATACTGATGATCGTGGCTATGCTTGCCATCTTTTACTTCCTGATGATCGTACCTGAGAACAAACGCAAGAAAAAGGCCGAGGAAATGCGCAACAGCCTGAAAAAGGGCGAACGCATTACCACCATCGGCGGTCTGACGGGGAAGATCGTTCAGGTGAACGACTCGACCGTCGTGTTTGAGACCAGTGAGGATCGTGTCCGCATTGAGATACAGAAATGGGGCATACAGTCTACCGAAAGCTCTGAACAGGCTGCAGCAGCGCAGCAGTCTATGGGGCTGTTTGGAAAGAAGAAGGCTGAGGAAGCTCCCGCTGAGACCGAAAAGCAGGATAGCGCTCCGAAGAACGAGGAGAAGAAGGACTTCGACCCGGAAATCAAATAAAAAGGCAATAAATGCTGTGCTTTTAGAACAGCCGAGAAAGCGGCTGTTCTATTTTTGCGTGCACAGCATACCTTTTTGATATGGGATCAAATCAAACAATGGAAATTGATTTAGGAGGGCGACGCTGTGAAGAAAGTTAAAAGGATCGCAATCGGGGTGGTCACGGCATATGTGGCCTATCTTGCGCTTCTGGCGCTCATAGCTGCTTTTGCCGTTCGAGGGACGCTTTCAGAGAAATCGCTAAATGCGCCGGTGCTTTGCGCCGCTTTTGCCGCGGTATTTGTCGGGGCGGGTATATCGCAGGAGCGCGGCAAAAGAAGCGCGGGCAATGCGGCGGCGTGCGCGGCTGCATTCTGCGTGACGCTGGCGCTTATAGGGCTGATCGCTTACGACAGGGCAGATATCAAGGGCGCTGCCGCGACGCTTGCGCCGGCTGCGCTTGGCGCAGCGACAGCCTGCTCGATAAGAAAGAGCGGCACAGACAGTCGAGCTGGAAGAAGGATAAGACGTAAAGTGAACATAAAAAGAAAGACGCAAGCATAACCAACATAGAAATCCGGGAAAAGCCGCCTGTACGTTTTGCACAAAAAAATGGAGAAAATTTTGCTTTCGTTACAATGACGAACTCTGACGTGATTACAGAGCGTATTTCCAAATGTGGTGAAAACGCTTTTTCGGCTACACCACATCTTGCCCTTTGATGTTAAATGACTTGTTCTTGGTTGCAAGGTTTACATAAACTAATTTACATAACGTTTTGACATAATAAACAAAGTTGACAGAATGCGGCATTTTCGCCTTGATAAACAGCGTAAAAAAGCCTATTATGTACTCGTTAGGGCTGTGCGCTGTTCGGTCTCGCGGCTTGCCGAAAGCTTATGAGGTGAACAGATCATGACCGACTTTGCAAGAGCGCGAAAGCTGCGCTATGTGACGGTGGACATCTTACCGCTGCGCTCGCTTCTGCTGGCGCTTTTTTTAGTGTCCGGTATATTAGCAGGCTATACGGTCTCTGGCCGTTTGGCGTTTGAAACAGATACAGAGCTCAGACAATACCTGAGCGGATATCTTGCCGCGGCTTCCGACTCCTCACTTGACGCCGAGTTTGTGTTGAGGACGATTACTTGTTTTTTTCGTTCGCCGGCGCTGGCCTTTCTGCTTGGCTTCGCCTCAATTGGCATAATTGCGATCCCTCTTCTGCTTGCCGCTCAGGGCTTTGTGTTTTCCTTTTCGCTTTTTTCTTTTGCTTCGGCAATGGGACGCGAGGGGCTATCCACTGTCGCCGCGCTTTTTGCGGTACGAATGCTTGTTGTACTTCCGTGTACCTTCATTCTTGCCGTTGCGGCGGCTGAAAAGTCCTACGCGCTTGCGCTGCTTTCCTTAGGCAAAGGCAAGAGAGCGAGCCAGGTTTCATTCGGCTCTGCTTATTGGTATCGTTTTGCGTGCTGCTGTGTGTGTTTGGCTGTTGGCTCCGCTTTGGAGCTTTGGCTTACGCCGTTGCTTCTTTCGGCGTGATAATGATCCTTAAAAAGGGAGGAATGTTTTTCTTGGACGATCTGCTAAAAAGCTATGAATCATATCTTGCCAACGAGAAGCAGGCCTCTGAGAATACGCTCAGCTCCTACATGCGTGATCTCCGGCAGTTCGAAGCATGGCTGGAGGAACATGAAGTTGGCGAACTGCGCAAGGTGAAGCAGAACGACGTAAACGATTATGTCGAGTGGATGACGGGCAAGGGCAAATCAGCTGCGACGGTCACACGCTCGATCGCGTCGATAAAGTCGTTTTACATGTACCTTCAGGGCAAGGGCGAGGTCAAGGCGAATCCCGCCAAAGGCGTGGCTACGCAAAAGGTTGAGCGCAAATTCCCGGAGATTTTGACTTCCCGCGAGGTGGAGCTTTTCCTGGAACAGCCTCAGTGTGTCGATGCAAAGGGTTACCGCGACCATGCCATGCTTGAGCTTCTGTACGCGACAGGTATCCGCGTTTCCGAACTGATCTCGCTCAACGAGAACGACGTCAATCTAAGCGCGGGCTTTATCCGCTGTGAAAGCAAGGGCAAAGAGCGTATTATTCCGATTTATCCCGCGGCAGTAAAAGCGCTTTCCGACTACATAAAGGACGTGCGCGCCCAGCTTATTGCCGACCCCGAGGAAACGGCGTTGTTTGTAAACATGAACGGCGAGCGCATGAGCCGACAGGGTTTCTGGAAGATCGTAAAGCACTATCAGGAAACGGCGCAGATAAACAAGGAGATAACGCCGCATACGCTGCGCCACTCGTTCGCTGTCCATCTTCTGGAAAACGGAGCGGATCTGCGGTCGATACAGGAAATGCTCGGTCACGCGGACATTTCTTCGACGCAGATATACACTCACGTCGTTAAAAAGCAGCTCAAGGACGTCTATCAAAGGGCGCATCCGAGAGCGTAACGTGGAACACACAGCCTCGGCGTCACGGCGGCGCCGAGGTTTTTGTGTCCGTTATGCAGCAAAAAAAGAACATATGTTCTTGCTTTTTTTCGCTGAGTCTGTTATGATATTTGAGCGAAAGGAAGGGAGGGCGCCGGCGATGCGTATTCTGGGCATAGACCCCGGTATAGCGACCATAGGCTTTGGGCTGATAGACGCCGACGCCGGAAGGACGCAGCTTTTGAAATACGGCGTCATAACCACAGAGGCGGGACTTCCGCTTGCCAAGCGCCTTTTACGGATCGGGTCGGACATGGAAGAGCTGATCGCGCAGTGTAAGCCGGACGTCATCTCTGTTGAAGAGCTCTTTTTCAACAACAACATAACCACGGGCATCGCTGTCGCGCACGGGCGTGGAGTTATCCTTTACAGCGCCGAGAAATGCGGAGTACCGCTGTTTGAATATACTCCATCGCAGGTCAAGCAGGCTGTGGTTGGCTACGGAAAGGCGGAAAAACGGCAGGTCATGGACATGACACGCAGGCTCTTAAAGCTGAAGACCGTCCCTAGGCCGGACGATGCCGCAGACGCGCTTGCGCTTGCCATCTGTCATGCGAGAAGCGCGACGTCGCTTCTCCAACGGGCAAACCTGAATGTAAAACAGACGATCTGAGGGAGTTACAGATATGTTCTATTATCTTGACGGAAATGTCGCACACATCGAGCCTTATCTTGCGGTGATAGACTGCGGCGGCGTGGGATACGCCTGCAAAACCACCAACACGACGCTCGGGCAGATCAAAAAGGGTGAACGCGCCCGCCTTTACACTTACCTGAACGTAGGGGAAGACGTGTTCGACCTTTACGGTTTCGCTACGCAAAGCGAGCTCGGCTCGTTCCGCCAGCTGCTGGGAATTTCCGGAGTCGGCCCGAAGGCGGCGCTCGCGATACTCTCGTCCACGACGCCGG
>JAFZQQ010000391.1 GCA_017620315.1 Oscillospiraceae bacterium
AAGCCTTACGCTGATGTACGATACCATAGCCAAGGGCGTCACGCACGGGCTTTTGCACAGCGAGCGCCCGTGGTCGCAGGAAAAGGGGCTCAAGTGGCTCTGCCCCTCCCCCGGCTATGACCGCCACTTCAAGATCACCGAGTCCTTCGGCTTTGAGCTGATCACCATCCCGATGACCGAGGCCGGCCCGGACATGGACAAGGTCGAGGAGTACATCAAGGACCCGAAGGTCAAGGGCATCTGGACCGTGCCCAAATACTCCAACCCCGACGGCGTGATCTACTCCGACGAGACCATACGCCGCCTTGCCTCGATGAAGCCCGCCGCGCCGGACTTCGTGCTCATGTGGGACAACGCCTATTGCATCCACGAATTTGAGGGCGAGTTCGTGCCCTTCGCGGATATTCTCAGTCTTTGCGAGAAGTACGGCAACGCCGACATGGTGTTCGAGTACGCCTCCACCTCGAAGATAACCCTGCCCGGCGCGGGCATTGCGTGCATGGCCTGCTCCGAGGCGAACATGAAATATATGCTGAAGCTCATGGGCATCCAGATGATCTCCTATGACAAGATCAATCAGCTTCGCCATGTGAAGTATCTCAAGGACAGGGCGAACACGCTGGAGCTTATGAAAAAGCACGCGGAGGTCATGGGGCCTAAGTTCCGCCTCGTGCTCGACGTGCTGGAGCGCGAGATAGCGCCCCGCGGTCTTGCGGAGTGGCACAAGCCCAAGGGCGGATATTTTGTGTCGGTCAACGTGCGCCCCGGCTGCGCAAAGCGCACATGGGAGCTCTGCCGCGAGGCGGGCGTCGTCATGACCGACGCCGGAGCGACCTTCCCCTACGGCAAGGATCCGCAGGACAGCAACATCCGCGTTGCGCCGAGCCTGCCGCCGCTGAACGAGCTTGAGCAGGCGATGGACGTCTTCTGCGTGTGTCTGCGCCTTGCCGCGCTGGAGCAGCTTTCCAGGTGAGCTTTGACGTTGCCCTCGTCCCCTGCGGCGGCTATGACGACGCGGACGTCGAGGCCGCGCTGCGCGAGGCGCTTTCGCAAACGGACGGGCTTGACTTTGTAAAGCCGGGCATGCGCGTCGCGGTCAAGGTCAATCTGGTCACGGCGATGAAGCCGGATTCGGCGGCGACGGTACACCCGTCCGTGGTCTGCGCGCTTTCCCGGCTCCTTGTCGCGCGCGGCGCCGAGGTCGTCGTCGGAGACGGGCCCGGCGGCGTGTACAACGCGGCATATCTGCGCGCGGTATACGACGCCTGCGGTATGAAACAGGCCGTTCAGCCGGGCGTCCGGCTCAACGACGACTTTTCGGTCGTGCAGATCGAATATCCCGAAGCGGTCAGGGCAAAGAGCTTTCCCTACACCGCGTATCTCGCGAAGGCCGACGCGATCGTCGACCTGTGCAAGCTCAAGTCCCACGGTATGATGGGCATGACCTGCGCGGTGAAGAATATGTTCGGCACGGTGCCCGGAACCGCAAAGCCGGAAATGCACTACAAATATCCCCGCGCCGAGGACTTCGCGGACGCGCTCGTCGATCTCTACGAGTATTCAAAGCCCTCGCTTTGCATTTGCGACGCGGTGGTCGGCATGGAGGGCAACGGTCCGACGCAGGGCACGCCGCGGAAGTTGGGCTGCCTGATCGCGAGCAAAAACGGGCACCTGCTGGACGTCATTTCCGCGGGTCTTATCGGACTTGAGGCAAACGACGTCCCGACGCTTCGCGCGGCCGTCAGGCGCGGGCTCGTCCCCGCGAACGCCGGAGCGATATCGGTCTTCGGCGAGCCCGCTTGCTTTGCGCTGCGCGATTTCAAGACCGTGCCCGCCCAGAGCGACGTTTTCTTCCACGTTTTGGGCAGCGGCCCCGTCGGAAAGCTGGCAGACGCCGTCGCGGGAAGAGTGCTGACGCCGTATCCCAGGCTTACGCCGTCAGAGTGCGTGGGCTGCGGAAAGTGCGCGGCTGTCTGTCCCGCGAAGGCGATCACCATGGCGAGGGGCGCTCCGCGCATCGACCGCTCGCGCTGCATACACTGCTTCTGCTGTCAGGAATTCTGCCCAAAGGGCGCGCTGAAGGCGCAGAGAACGGTTTTTATGCGGCTGTTCGGCAGCGGTCGCCGATAAGTTTTCAAACGCATGATAAGACCCGGGACGCGGTTCAAGGCGTCCCGGGTCCCGCTTATTTCATCGCCCGCTTGAAGTCGTACCAGGCGGCGTCCATGGCGTTACCCATCCGCTGCATGGTGCGACCCACGCCGGTTTTCATGGCGTCCTGCCGTGACATGACCATTGCGCCGAGCATCGCGCCGGCGACCGCGCCGGCGCCTACCCCGCGGAAAAACGAGGCAGTGTTCATATTCGATCACACTCCATTGTCCACGCAGAGAGTATGCCCGGAAAGAATGAAAAAATGCGCCGTCCGCGCTGCCAAAATGCGGAAAAACCGGACTCAACAAAATGCGGCCGCAGCGCGGCAGTAATCACAATATGCTGTGGTTTACTCTTGCTTTTTTGCTGATATACTGTATAATGGTTATCGGTAAAAAACTGCCTGAAGGCAAATAAAACGGAGGAGTTAAAGATGAAGCGAGGTTCTCGGGTGTTTTCTGTCCTGCTCACTTTTGCAATGGTGCTTGCCCTGCTCCCCGC
>JAFZQQ010000392.1 GCA_017620315.1 Oscillospiraceae bacterium
GCCGCGGGGCGCATCTACGCTTACGACGCCGTTGCCAAACGCTATGTGAGCACGACGCCCGAAAAGACCAAGTTCTATACGCTCTCGACAACGGACGGCAGCTACTCGATAACGAGCGCGCTCTACGTTCCCAAGGCGGGGCAGACCGGCACCGTGACGCTCACCTGCGTCGCGTACCGCCGCTCCGGCGAGAGCTATGAGGACAACATCATCATCACCGCGATCAACAAGACTGCCTCCGCGTCGTTTGCCGACGTCGGCTCGGATATGAGCTGGGCGGCGAACGCGGTCGACTTCTCGAGGAAGCTCGGGCTTGTCGGCGGTACCGACAACGCGGGCAGGGCGCTGTTCTCTCCGCGCAATACGATGCGCCGCGGTGACCTGGTGCTGATCCTCTATCGTCTGGCTGGCTCGCCCAGCGTCAGCGCCATGATGCCTTACACCGACGTTCCCACGCCTACGACCTCCTACAGCACGGAGATCTACAACAGTGCGATGTGGGCGTATTCCAACGGCATCATGCGCAACATTGCCGACGGCACGCTCTATGATCCCAACACCGCGCTCACCCGTCAGGACTTTGCGCAGATCCTGTTCAACTACACGAAGGCGATGGGCGGAAACGTCGCCAACAACGGCAACATCAACTCGTATTCCGACGCGAACCAGGTCAGCGCCAACACGCGCGAGGGCGTTATCTGGGCGGTTGCCAACGGTTACATCACCAGCACGACCAGCGGCCTTACGATCGAGCCCACCCGCGCCGCGACCCGCGCCGAGATCGTAACGCTCCTGCACCGCTATCTCACCTATTGAGCAGACGACCCATAACCTACCCGCCCGGCAATTCAAGCCGGGCGGGTTTTTCGGCTTGCGCTCGTCCGTTTCGTATGGTAAAATCAGAAAAAAGACAAGAAAGGAGCGCACGTCGATGGGGTTTTTGGATTTCTTCGTGTCGCTTTGGGCAGATATCGTTGATTTTTTCGCCAAAGCGTTCGGAACAGCTGACGCGGGAGAGGTGAAGGCCACGGGTTCCCTTCTGCACACGGTCGCGGCTGGCGGTCAGAACACTGTAGCGGTGCGCTCGAACGGCACCGTCACCGCGAAGGGCGACAACTCGTTCGGGCAGTGCGATGTGAACGAATGGCGCGATATCATCGCCGTTTCCGCCAGCCCCCGTCACACGGTGGGGCTGAGGGACGACGGCACCGTCGTCGCCGCGGGACTCAACAGTCTGGGACAGTGCGAGGTGTCCGAGTGGGAGGACATTGTCGCCGTCGCCGCCGGATTTTCGCACACGGTGGGGTTGATGGAGGACGGCACCGTCGTCGCCGTCGGATACAACGACGAGAAGGAGTGCGAGGTGACAGAGTGGGAGGACATCGTCGCCGTCGCCGCCGGTTTTTCGCACACGGTCGGGCTCAAGAAGGACGGCACTGTCGTCGCCGTCGGCAACAACGATGAGACACAGTGCGCGGTGTCCGAGTGGACCGATATCGTCGCCATTGCTGCCGGATTCTGGCATACGGTGGGATTGAAAAAGGACGGCACCGTCGTCGCCACGGGACTCAACAGCTTCGGCCAGTGCAAAACGGCGCACTGGCGCCGCATCGTCGCCGTCGCCGCCGGGAACTTCCATACGGCGGGCCTGCGCTCAAACGGAACTGTCGTCACCGGCGGAGCCAACAACTACAAGCAATGCAAAACCTCCGGCTGGCACGGGATCGTCGATATCGCGGCAAGCCCCAGCCAGACCATAGGCCTCAAGTCGGACGGTACCGTCGTCGCGGTCGGGAAAAACGACTGCGGGCAATGTGACCTGCTCGGCTGGCGCGGCATCATGCAGCCGGAAGAGTGAGACGTTTATTTTGACTATTCTCTCCTGTTGTGCTACACTGTTTATATGGATTTTTATACGCTTGCAAGCTCCTCCGGCGGGAATGCCGCGCTTGTGCGGTACAGCGGCACGGCTCTGCTGATCGATGCGGGCATATCCGCGCGCCGTATCGCGCAGTCGCTCGCGCAGCTTGGCATGTCGCCCGGAGAGCTGGACGCGGTGCTTATCACGCACGCGCACAGCGACCACATCAGCGGGATCGCGACTCTGGTAAAAAAATATGCCCTTCCCGTCTACGCGAGCCGGGGCACGGCGCAGTTTCTGCCCTGCGCCGCCGACGCGCTGAGGATAGTCGGCGAGCAGGACGTCTTTGAGATAGGGGCGTTCACTGTCCGCAGCTTTCCGACCTCGCACGACGCCGCGGGCAGCACGGACTACCGCCTGGACTGTGACGAGGGCTCGATCGGGCTGTTGACCGACACCGGTTACGTCACGCGTGAGGCGGCGGATACGCTTGCGGGCGTCGAGCTTTTGCTGCTGGAGGCAAACCACGATATAGAGACGCTGAAAAACGGGCCGTACCCCTATCACCTCAAGCGCCGCATCCTCGGCATAATCCCAGTATTTAACGGCGTCTGCCATTATCCTTTCGACCTCGCTGCGCCCCTGTACGACGCTCACCTCGTCAACGCCCAGCATTGAAAGCCTTGCGATAACGATATCGGCGCCCTCGTCCGTCGTTTCGACGGTGATCTCAAGCCATTTCATTAACGGAACCTCCGCTTTATATTCATTACCCTTCATTATAAC
>JAFZQQ010000393.1 GCA_017620315.1 Oscillospiraceae bacterium
CAGCTCCTCGCCGGTGGAGGTGGTATAGTGCCGCGCCTCCGGCTCCGGGAGCGCCAGCGCGGGAAACACGCTCCAGTCATAACTCGGCGCTGGCAGTTCCGACAGAGAACCGGGAGAAAACACATTGTTCTCCCACCGCAACGTGTCTGTGATCTCATAGAGGTACCCGTCGCTGCAGCGGATGATATCCCCGGCCCTCGGAACATACTTGCTGCCGTCGGTCGGCAGGACGACAATGCTGCCTACGGCTTGGATCACCGACGCAGCGCCTGCAGGCGTTTCCTCGGCATATGGCATGTTGCTGTCGATCTGAACGGCGCTCCCGTCCCAGCTCACGTTGAATCCGACCGCCTTGCCGACGTCGCGGAGCCTGACGTAGTTCGCGCCGCCGATAGAGTATGCCTCCATCTGCACTCGCTGGCCATCGACGTAGATCGCCTGTGTGGACCGCTGTGCCGCGACCATCTCCGCCGCCTGCGTCGCGGGTCCCGCGAGGGTCGCACCGAGCATGATCCCCGCCGCGACGAGCGCCGCGTTCTTTCCTCTGTTTTTCATAGCCATGCCCTCCATTTCATCATATTGTTTTGCCTTTCGGCAAGCAAACAATACCGAAACGAAGCGCGAAAGTCTATATCGTAAAGGGAGAAAGAGCGCGGGGCAAACGAAGCATAATGACGATGGCGCGTTACGGGAGTTCCGTCGCGGAAACGCACCAGCGATAGGCGCGCTGGTTGCGGACGCAGGTGTAGAGCGTCAGCGTATTGCCCGACGTGGCGGCGAGCCCGCTGCGGTCGGTCTCGCTGACCTTGGCGACGCTTGTGACGGCGTAGGTACGCGTGCCGAACTTCGTGGTCAGCGTGATTGTGTCCCCGATCTTCAGCGTGTGGATCTCGCCGAAGTAGCAGTTCGCGCCGCGGTTATGGCCCGCGATGGCGACGTTGCCGTCCCAAATCGAGCTGTCCTCAAAGTGGCCCGCGCCCTTGGCGAGCGTGTCGCTGCCGGTACCCTGGTAGACCTTCACGTTCACGCCGATGGCGGGAATCTTCAGCGTGCCGAGGCTTCCGTCCGCGTAGTAAAGGTCATCGGTCACATCGGTATATTTGGTGGCGTTTTCGGCGTAGGGACGTGTGCCGCCATTGCTGACAGAACCCTCAGCGAGCGCCTGTGGTGCGTCAGCCGCGTCGAACAGCGGCGCGTCCTCCGTCTGTCCGCAGCTGGGCGGCGTGACATACTCGCCGCCGATGCCCGCGCCGTTACCCGCCATCGCGTTTGGGGCGAGGTTGGGCGTGAGGTAGGCGGCGTTGTTCGGCGTATACGCGCTGGGACTGCCGAACGCGGGCGGGATGAATGCGGCGTTCTTGCTCACGTCCTCGTTCGACGCCGCGCCGCCGTCCGCCGTGTACACGACCTCGGCCGAGGTGTCGTCGGCATATTCGGGATCGTCCGGTTCGGGGATCGTATAGTCGTCGGCGAAGACCGGCGCGGAGAGCGCCAGCACAAAGCAGAGGGACAGCAGGGTGCATAACAGTTTCTTCATTACGATTCAACCTCCGTTTCAGATGCGTTTTCGCTGCGGCGCTTGAGGCCGAGCGCGACGCCGATCCCGGCGCCCGCGGCGGCGATCAGTCCGACAGGGATGAGAACGTAGCGCCACGGGAACTGCGCGGGCGCGCCCTGCTCCGGCTCCGTGCGCTCGGTTGGGATGACGATCTTCTCCGCGGGTCCCGCGATCCCCTCCGTTCCCGCGATACGCGTGCCCTCAAAGATGGCGACGTAGCGGACGCGGTCGAGCGCGACGCGCGAGACGGTGCCGGTGTAGTCCGCGGTGATGGTGTAGCCCTTGACGTAGCTGCTGGTCGCCGATCCCGCGTAGGTGGCGACGGCGGTGTAACGGTCGCCGAGGCCGTAACCGTCGACGTTGGCGGTGTTGTCCGTCTGCCAGTCGATGCTCTCCAGCGTCAGCGTCCTGCCGCTATCCTCGATGCTCTTGGGAATATACTGCGTATCCTGCCCGATGAGGGTGGGGTACGAGCGCGTGGCGGTGACGCGCCGGGTGGTGCTGCCGTAGCCGGAGGCTTCGACGCGCACGGTGTCCAGCTTCAGCGTCAGCGTTCCGGCAAGGCCGTCGTCCGTCACGAAGTCCTTTTCCTGCGGCAGCAGCGCCAGCACCGATTCCATGTCCTTCTTCTCGCTCTCGAGCGTCACGGTCTCGGTGTGTTGGCGCTCCTCGTCGGTGGGAAGCTCTTGGCGGAGGATCTCCACCAGCGTGTAATGGAAGCCGCCGCGGTCAAAGTCCGAGCGCGGGATGCCCGCGGGGTCGGCGTCGACCGGCAGATCGTAGATGCGCTTGAGCTCCTTGCCATCCTCGCTGACCTGCACGGCGACGGGGTAGCATACCTCACTGTCCGCTGCAAACGCGGGCAGGACAAGCGCCGCGCTCATAATGAGCGCGGCACAAAGTGCAATGATCCGTTTCATCTTGCTTTTCTCCTTCTTCTACATGGACTGCGCCATGCTCATGCTCTGCGCGGGACGCTCCTGCGCCTCGGCCTGTTTTGCCGTCTGTTCAAGCGCCTGCTCATAGGCGCCCATTGCAGCGTCAATGAGTCTTTCACGCGCTTCCTTCGTCACGGCAAACACGATGTCCTGAAACTCGCCATTGACCTGACGCTGCGGCATGGCGACGAAGGGACCGTTCTTGCCCTGTACAACGCGGATACCCTTGACGGCGTACTCACCGCCGAGATCCACGGTGATATTTGCGAGCGTAGGCCCGTTGCTGCGCGAGAGATATGCACGCGCGCTCACGCCAATAACCGCCTCCCGCACCTCGTTTTCCTGCTTCGGGGCGGGGTTTGCCTTGCTTTTGCTCATTTCGTTTTCCTCCATTTTTCATAATTGTCATCCCATTTCCATGCCGCCCATTTGGGGTGCGGCGTCGTGCATTATCATCGGCGCCAGCAGCGCATCGCGCCAGCTTTGCGCCCAATCGGGGAGATACTGCTCGTCCAGTACGCCGACAAAGTCCTCACGGTTCCAGCGTGCCTCCGTTCCGTCGCCAAGGTTGGTGGCGTAGATCGCTCTGCCGCTTGCTTTCGGATTACAGCCGAAACCGCCCGTTGCCAGCCAAAGCTGATTGTGAGGCGTCATGCTTTCCTCGTTCAGCGTATTGGGCTTCATGACCAGCACCTTATACTCCACGTTCTCATCGTACATCCCCGCGGAGCAATGTTCCTGCCCGAACAGACCGAGCGCCTGATACGCCTCCCGCGTCTGCGCGATAAACGCTTCCAGATCCACGACCGCGTCGTTCACCTCGTAATAACGTCCGTAGGCGGAGTCGGGGACGGTATGGACGCTTCTCGCCCATGCCTCGATTTCCTCGGAGGCATGAACAAGCGGGCCGAACTCTTTCACGGAATGCGCGAGGACATACATTGTGCGCTGGATGCCGTATTTCTCCAGCACGGGCTTGGCGCAGTCCGGGGAAATGGCTTCGTCGTCGCGCGAGGAGTCGCGGATCGCCTCCTCAATGGCACGGGCGCAGCACACGTTCAGCCGAAAGCTCTGATCCCACAGCTCCGTTTCGTTGTAACGCTCCGCCGAGAGGCGCGTGTCCGTGTACAGCGGTCCGAACTTACTCGCCATAGACGATATCCTCGTCCATCAGGAGGCATTCCAGCGTTTCGAGGCAGACACCGCGGTACTTGAGCAATTGCATCAGCACAGACGGCACGTCACTCAGATCATGTTCATAGTCCGCCTGCATGACCGTGACAGTGCCGGTATCCTGATCGGGCATGACGGTCACCTTCGCGCCCGCGGGGATGCCTGCCTGCTCGCGCAGTTCGTCCGGCAGAAAGACATAGCCGAAGTTGTTTTCCTCTGTGAGATTGCATTGCTCATCGCAGCCGTCGCATTTGCCGAGGATATCCACGAGGCCGTCAAACAACTCCAATGCGCATCTGTTCAGCGAGTGGATCGTGTCGATGAGCTCCATCGCCGTCATGCTTCGCCTGAAAGCGACGATTGCGCTGGGAAGGGTGCGGTATTCCAGCGGTTGGTTTTCGATCCCGCTCATCATCAGCGCAGTGGGCGGGATGCTAAGACCCTTTTTGGTGTTTTCTCTGATAAATGAAAGCGTTTCGTTCATGGCAGATAAAGTCCTCCATTCATATTAAATAATGTGGTTTGTCCCATCAGAAGCTGGGACGTGTCGTTGAGGTCGTAATTGGCGATGAGCAGCTCCGGGAACTCCGCGCCGCCCTCAAACCGCTGGCGCATATTGTGCGGACGCTTCTTCTCCAGCAGGTAGATGCCCTCATGGTCGTACAGCTCCCGGACGAATTCATCGTCGTTGTACGAGAGCAGGAAAAGCCCGTCGATATTCAGCAGAGTGTCCCGCAGGAGGATGTGCTTGTTCACATCGAAACCGCCGATGTTCTTGTAGAACTGCTCGGAGTCGTGGTACGGGGGATCGCAGTAGAAAAAGCTCGTCGGGCGGTCGTAGTGCCGGATCACGCGCTCGAAGCTCCCATGCTCGACCACGACGTTTGCAAGCCGCGCCGTCGCCATATCGATGATTGGGAAGTCGGATCGGACATCGTGCGGTTGGCTCGCAAAGGCGTCGAGGCCGGAGGCGTAGGAGTAGCGGATGAGCTGGTAGTAATACGCCGCCCTGCGGTAGTCCGGCATCCGCGCGTCGGGATTGTTCATCACCTTGCGGATGCGCTCGAACTCCTCGCGGGAATTGAGCGAGTATTGCAGCAGTTTCTTCATCCGACGCGCCTTGCTCCTGTTCTGGACGCAGCGGAACAGATTCACCAGCAGGCTGTTGAAGTCGTTGTAGACCTCGAAGTCGCCGCGGGGCTGCTTGTGGAACAGCACCCAGCCGCCACCGCCGAATACCTCAATGTAGCGCTCGTAGCAGAACGGGAAGTGCTGTACGATCTCGTCGCGCAGCGCCTTCTTGCCGCCCACCCAACTGACGAAGCTGTTCACGGCGGCCCACCTCCCGCGCCTTTGCCAGAGACGGTGGGGGAGCGCACCCGCTCTTCCGGCAGCATCGTCATTTGATCCGAGTCGAACCGCTCCAGCGTCTGCGTGAGCCCGTGGATGGCGGCGGCGATCCCGCTGATGCGGTGCATCATGTGCGCGATGGTCGCGCGCACCTCAAGCTCGGTCGCGGCGTAGAAATAGCCCGCGCCGCTGCTGGCGATGGGAACACCTTCGCGCCGCAGAGTGTTGACGAGATCGCGGAGCTCCTTGCCTCGAATGTCAAACGCCGTTTCCAGCTCGCGGCTGGTGGCGGCATTTTTTTCGCCGAGATGGTATCGCTTGAGATGCTCCGCGATGGTATCTTTTTCCATTTCGCTCCTTTCCGGGAGCGCGTTTTCCCGAAAAAGGGCATAAAAAAAGAAGGGGCTGCTGTCCCCATCGGGAAAACGGCCCCTTGTAATGATCTGCTTTTTCTTATATGATCTGTTCCATCGGCATGGCTCCGCGAGACAGCTCCTGCTCTTGCTGCCGGGGCTTGAGGTAGACGCTGCCGGTGCGGTCGAGACGGTATCCGCTCTGTTCGAGGGAATCCCTGGCGAGCCCCTCCAGGTCGAACAGGCCGCCGTCGATTAGCGCCTCCGGCGCGCCTGCTTTCTTTAGCTCGGATCTGGCGTAGTCCTCCAGCTTGTCGGTCGTGACGAAGCTGAACCGCCTTATTTCGTCGGCGCAGCAGATCACGTCCTTGAGCGTCCGGCAACCGTCGTACTCCATCGCCGCGGCGAGCTTCTGCTCGAAGCCCTGCATCCCCTGTGCGCGCTCGTCGAGAGAGTAGCCGAGGTTGTTGCCGTCGAAGATCAGTTCCGCGAGATCGTCATATTGCTCCATGAGGTTTCCCGCCTCCGGGAAGACGCAGCGGGCGTCGAGGATCGTACATTCGTCAATACACGCTTCCAGCTTACGCAGCGCCATGTCGATCTCGCCATGCGGCGCGTCGGAGCTGTCGTCGTAATCCGGCAATCGCAGCCAGACGCCCTCCGGATGGCGCGGCGAGCCAATCTTGGCCTTGACGCTCCAGCCCTCGTCCTTGACGGTGTCGAGGTTTGTACCGTCATATTGCGCTTGCCGCGGATCGGCCGGATACATGACGTAGCAGTCGCCTAAAAACGTGCCGGGGTGGGAGTCCTCGAACGCGACGCCGAGCGCCTCCAAGTCCGTGTGCTCCAGCACCAGATCCGGCAGCTCCAATCCCGCGTCGGCGAGATAGACTCTGCCGAGATCTTCTTCGTCATGCACAAGACAGCAGGCATCATAGTCTTGCAGGGAGGCCAGCAGGTTGATCGCGTCTGCCGCGGTTTCGGGAGGATGCCGCAGCTTTGCCGCGGCGAGGATAGCGGACTCCTTCACCGAGAGCGTTTCGAGGCGTTCTTCCAGCCATTTGCCCTCGGCGTCCGTGTGCGGGAGCCGAAGGAGGTCGCTGTGATCGTGGTTCATCCCTGTGTCATCTCCATTCCGCCCATTGTGGACTGTTCCTGTTTCTGTGCCGCCATGAGCGGTTGGTTGTCTGCGCGCTCGACGCTGCCGTACTCAGTCAGGACGAATTGGTATCTGCCCTGCAGCGCCCGACCGTACTGATAGAGATTCACATGGGGCAGGAGCGTTTCCGCTTCCTGCTCACCCATAATGACCGCCAACTGCCCGCGGGCGATGTCCTCGAAGCCGGCCTGCTCCGGGGCGAGGATATACTCGTCCAGCCGCTGTGTGAGGTCGAGCGCCTCGTGGAGCTCAGTGATATCGAGTGCGGCGAGCAGCGCCTTGTATTTCGGGAGCTCTGCTTCCGGCAGACGGTCCAGGTACTCCGCCGCGCGGTTGGCGTGGGCGATGTTGTTTGCTTCGGTGATCATTCCGCGGAGCGCGGGGACGCGGCAGTCAAGGCAGTTGCAGGTAAAATCGTGCTGTTCACGCCCAATCAGAGACGATATCTTATGATCCATTTCTCGCCAATCGCACGGCAGCGACAGCTTGACGGAAGCCCCCGTACTCGTATCGGTCAGCTCGACGAGGGCAGTATAGTCCGGCTTGCGCGGCGTCAAGTCCATCGTTTTCCAGACGTCCTGTTCCAGATCGCCATCCTGGGCGACGTAACCGCCTCTCACGATGACGCCGCCCTCGTTCCTCATAAAGCGTTCGCCAAGCTGCCTGAAGTCCAGCATCTCAAACAATGCGTCCGACATCAGCTCCACATTCGGAACCAAACCGTTTTCCGCGGCAAATCTGCCGAGCTGCGCGGCGTTATGGACGTCATCCAGCAGATGGCATTGGCTGGTGCTGTAGGCAAGGTCGAGGAGCCGGTGCATCGGGATGATCTTTGCGTCCTTTTCCTTGTCCATCTCCACAAGCCCCTCAAAGGCGGTACTTTCCTGCGCGTTCAGCTCCGCGAGCCTTGTACAGAGTGCGTTGAGCTCAAAGACGCTTCCGCTGCCGATCCAGTCATGGAGTTCCCTGTGGGCGAGGAATTCGCAGATCTCCCAATCCGGCTCGTCCTGCGGCGTCGTGCGGAGCTTATCCAGTGTGTC
>JAFZQQ010000394.1 GCA_017620315.1 Oscillospiraceae bacterium
AGGCGCCCGGCGACGGGATGAACTCGCCCAGCTCCGTAAAGCGCTTCGGCGTGGCGCCGGTCTCCTCCTTCAGCTCGCGCAGCGCGGCCTCGCGCGGATCCTCTCCCTTTTCCAGCTTGCCCGCGGGGATCTCCTCCATAACGCGCGAGAAGGGATAGCGGTACTGCTTCACCGTCAGCACATTGTCGTCGCCGTCGACGGCGACCACGGCAACGCCGCCGGGATGGTCGGCCACCTCGCGCGTGGACTGTCTGCCGTTCGGCAGCTCGACCTTGTCGACATGCAGCCGCAGTATCCTGCCCTCGTAAATCAGCTTAGACGAGAGCGTTTTTTCGACCATTTCCATATGAACCTCCGTTTTTCCGGCGTCACTCGTCAAGTCCGCCCTGATGCAGGGTGTCGCTGTACACCGCGTGAACGCCGTTTCTCAGCAGACGGCGCGCCTGATCGGCGTCGTCCACCGTATGCACGAATACCAGTATCTTGCGCCAGTTGGATATCGGCGCGTAGTCGGCGTCCCAAAGCTCCTCGTTGAGCGTCAGGCCCATGATGCCGTGCTCCTGGCAGAAGATACACTTGTTGCGGAACGAGTCCTCATCCCGCCCGAAGTAATCCTGATAGAGCGTATAAATGTAATGCGGGAAGTGGTGAACGCCGTCGACCACCGTAAAATGCTCCGGCGAATAGATCTGCACGACAATGCGGTCGAAAAGATAGCTCAGTCCAAGCGCATGCGCGTCGTCAAGCATGGCGCGGAACTGCAGCGTCACCGACTCGGCCTCGGTAAACTTGGTGTCGGTGATGACGCAAATGTCCGGATACTGCTCCATCAGTCTGAGAAGATCGCGGAAGGAAAGCGGCGTATACTTGTCCATAATGGGCTTTGAGAGGAATTCCTCGAGCGTCGGTATGCTCGTGATCTCTATGCCCTCCTGTATCTCGCTGAGCCAGTCGTGGCGCAGCACCACATGCCCGTCGATGGTCGTGCGCAGATCGGCCTCAAACACGCGCGTGCCCGCCGCATAGCTCTCGCGGAAGCCCTCAAGACAGTTGAGCCCCGCTATTCCATCCACCGCGCCGAGCGCGTGGGCGACCACGTTGTTTTCCTCGATGATCTCCGGCGCGCTGCGCTCATCAGCCGGCTTCGCCTTCTCCGGCGGTATGGCGTTGCGGATGCGCTCCGCCTCCTCCTGCGCCAGACGCTCCGCCTCGGCGGCGTCGCGCCGGTCAAGCTCGCCCTGCGCCTCGGCGCGCGCCGCGCGCTCGTCGCGCAGCCTTGTCGCCAGCACCGCGCTCACGACCGCGAGCGAAAGAATGATGATCGCAAGCACAGCGGCGATCATTCGCTTCCAAAATATCACTCCGCGTGACATCTGTTTGTTTGCCAATGGTCTCTCCCCCTGTCGTTTTACATACAACTACTCTTGTATCATACCATAAAGAAAACAGAATTTCTACTTAAATTTATCGGATATGGGCAAAATGCTTTTACTGTGGGAGCTGCGCCGTCTCCGCGGGGCGTTCGCGTTACATTTCCATATTATTTGCCCGCGCATACTTGTGCAAAGCAAAATAATGTGGTATAGTCTATAGCCGACGGTAAAGGAGGCGATCGCCGTGGCGGAAAAAAAGGGAATAAAGGTCATGGCGAACAACCGAAAGGCCTACCACGACTATTTTGTCGAGGACAAGTACGAAGCGGGCGTCGAGCTCAAGGGCACCGAGGTCAAATCCGTGCGCGCCGGCACGCTCAATCTGAAGGACAGCTATATTATCGCCAAAAACGGCGAGGCTTACGTCCACAGCATGCACATTTCTCCCTATGACAAGGGCAACATCTTCAACCACGACCCCGACCGCCCCAAGCGTCTTCTGCTCCACAAGCGCGAAATCATGAAGCTCGCGGCGCTTGCCGCGCAGGACGGTTATGCTCTGATACCGCTCTCGGTCTACCTCAAGGATGCGCGCGTCAAGGTCGAGCTGGGCGTCTGCCGCGGCAAAAAGAACTACGACAAGCGCGAAGCCGCCGCAAAGCGCGACGCAAAGCGCGAGATCGACCGCGCTATGCGGTCCCGCGGATAGTCGAATCTGATAAAAAAACGTAGAATTAACGGAGGGAAATACTATGAGTAATCCGCTTGTGACCATCGAGATGGAGGACGGCGGCGTGATGAGGGGCGAGCTGTACCCCGAGATCGCGCCGAACACCGTAAACAACTTCATCGAGCTTGCCAACTCCGGCTATTATGACGGGCTGATCTTCCACCGCGTCATTCCCGGATTCATGATCCAGGGCGGCTGCCCCGAGGGCACGGGCCGCGGCGGACCGGGCTAGTCCATAAAGGGCGAGTTCACGCAGAACGGCTTTAAGAACGAGCTCAAGCACACGCTCGGCGTGCTGTCGATGGCGCGCACGATGATACCGGACAGCGCGGGCAGCCAGTTCTTCATCATGGTCGCGGACGCGCCGCATCTGGACGGACAGTACGCCGCGTTCGGCAAGATCACGGAGAACGCGGAGAAGGCGGTGGATATCAGCCGCGTGAACCGCGACATGGCAAGCAACAAGCCCAAGAAGGATCAGCGCATCAAGAGCGTCCGGGTGGACACGCTCGGGCAGGAATATCCGGCGCCGGAGAAGCTTCCGGAGCAATAATGTGTCGCTGCCGCCTTGCGGACGGCAAACGCCGCGGGGCATTTTGAGACTGTAAAGCATCTGCTTTCACAACGCGAAACGGCGCGCAAAAGCGCGCCGGTACACGGGGGCGTACCGGTTTCGACGGGGGTGTGGAGGCAGGATAAGCGGGCGGCGGCGCCTGACCGCCATAAAACGGGCAACTTATAAATTAAAGAACACTGATTATCCTGTTCTTGCTGCCGCCTGATTGAGGCAGCCGTCTGACCCGGGAGTGCCGCGGCCCGGGAAAGGCGTCGTTTAGCGGCGAACGTGAGGCGAGAAAGAGTTGACCCGCCCATGCATCATGACTCTACCGAAACGCAAGGTCCGCCGGGTGCCCTTGCGCGGGGGGAATCCTTAAAACCCGGCTGCGCCCGGAGAAAGTCCTGTTAAAGCGCTTTCGGACGTGGGTTCAACTCCCACCGCCTCCACCAAATAAGAACCTCGTGATTGATAGAAAGTCCTATCGGTCATGAGGTTCTTTCTATGTCCGGAAAGCCCTTGAAATCAGGGGTTCTGGGATTTTGCGGAGAATTCTCCAGGTGATTCGGAGGGAGTGTTTTAATGGATACAGCCACAGATCATCCGGCTCAAAACCAAGAATGTAGCAGCACAATGCGGCTCGACCTTTCGTGAAAAAGTACAGGTTTCGAGAAAAGGTTTAAAAAACGAGCTGAAATTGTTGCAAGAACGCCGAAACAGCGCCAAATGTGGGGGGCGTTGTCAGAAAACCATTAAACGACATCAGCTAACGATTAGCCCCCTCAATAGGCTGAATAACCTAAACGGGGCAATGGTGCGCAATCTACCATAAACGTAAAAAAAGACGGCGGTCGGAGCTTCTTGCCTGTTCCAACCGCCGTTGCGATGATCACGTTGCCTTTGTGCTGTCCCACGCCTCGCACAGCGGACAGCTGTTGCCGTCGAGCAGGAACAGTTTGTACTTCGCCGCGCCGGAGGCGACGTCAATCGTTTTGCCGCTGACCGGGCCGGATGCGGTAAACGTATCGGTCTTGCAGCCGAGCAACTTGCCGTTCGTGTCATACCACGCGGCGACGGCGGTGACGCTCTTGCCGCTCTCGGGCATCGCCGCGCTCCACGTGAGCGTCGTGCCGTTGACGGACGCGGTGGGCTTCGGAATCGCCGCGTTATTGTCGAGAACCGTCAGCGTCAGGGTCGCGCTGCCCGCTGCCGTATCGGAGTGATAGCGCACGGTGATGGTTGCCGTGCCTGTGCCGTGAATAGTGGCAATGGCTTTATGACCTTCCGTAAAATTTCCCCAGTCTTGAACTGTCACAACGTTTTCATCGCTGATCTGCCATGTCCAGACTTCGGTGCCCTCGCCAAAATTCGCGACCGCGCAGAGCAGTTCAAAAGGATTGTCGCCAGCAAACTTCGTCAGCGCGTCCCCCGTTGTGAAGGAAACACCCGCAGCCTCACGAGAGGCAACGTTCACAGACATATCAAGCGACTTGCCGGTGTAGTTTGTGCTGTTCGCCACGGTGACGGTCAGCAGAACCGTCGCCGCCGTGGTGCCCGCCGTGAACGTGGAGCCGCTGATCGTGCAACCGTAATGCTGATCCCCGCGGAAGCTGAAACTCACAGTTCCCTTCGCGCCGCTGACGTATTCCGCGAGGTCGATGCTGTCACCGCAATTCACGCTTGCATTGGTGACAGTCGCAGGGTCTGACAATTTGCTGATGGTAAAATCCGCCGTTCCGGTCTTGCCCTTGTATGTGGCGGTTGCGGTATAGTTGCCCGCGTTTGTCGGAAGTGTCGTGCTTTCGGTGTAGTTCGTTCCTGCGCGCCCTTTATATGTAATCGTTATGCCCCCCAGCGCCGTGCAGTAAACGGGGCCGTTCGTATCTGCGTAATAATCGCCGTAGTTCCAGCCGGTCATGGCAATACCAACACTGCCGGTATCCAGCTCCACATACTTGGTGTACTCACTGTCACAGGGAGAGACTTTTTTGCCTGTACCGTCGTAGCTGGTACTGCTTAACAGCTTGGGTGCGGCAAGTCTTCCATAGGGCCATGCCGCGAAAGTATACCCCTTGGCGATGACCGTGCCTCCGGTGGACAGGAAAAACCTGCTCGTACTTTGATTGCCGCTGGTAAACCTGACGCCATAGCTTCCGTTGGAGTAGTCCGTAGCGTCAGGAACGGTACCGCCGCTGGCGGTGATGGTGCCGCCGGTAACGCTGATCGGATTGGCCGATGTCGCGCCCGTACC
>JAFZQQ010000395.1 GCA_017620315.1 Oscillospiraceae bacterium
CCGGCCATCTGCGGCAGCGTTACGGACGCGCTGAGCACCGTAATACCGTCAGCTTCCCATGATTTTTCTTCCGTCAGAGCGTCAGCGAGACGCGGCTGCTCGTGCTCCATAGGCTATCCCCTTCCGTTTGCTCTCAGGAACAGTCTATGGCTCAGACAGGCAGGAGGTGCGCGCCGCGGGCATAAAAAAGCCCGTCCGGAAATGTATCCGGACGGGAAGCTTTTTCATACCGCTGCGCTCTTTGCGAAGTATTCGCGAAGCTTTTCTATCGGTATCGGCGCGGAGAATTTGTAGCCCTGAAGATACTCGGCGCACATATTTTCACAGCGCTCCTGGTCCGACTCGGTCTCGATGCCCTCGTACAGCACGGAATAGTGCATATCCTTGAACATATGCGCGAGGTTGGAGACCATGGTCTGCTTATCGGCGTCCGTCCCGCTGGCGATAACCAGTGAACGGTCAAATTTAATAATATCGAACGGGAGCTGCATGATACGCTCGAAATTGGAATACCCGGTGCCGAAATCGTCCAGATAGAATTTGACTCCGCTGTCGTGCAGCTCGCTTATTCTCTCCTTCACCAGCATAAAGTCGCGCTCGTTCTGACTCTCGGTCAATTCTATGGCTATTTTTTCGCTGGGTATGCCGCTGCGGCGGATCATCTCGCTGACCCGCCTGCCGAAATTCGGGTCGCGCAGATCAAGCATCGAAAAGTTCACCGAAATACGCCTGACCTCGTAGCCCTCATCGAGCAGCCCTCGCACCTGCGCGCAGGTCTTTGAGAGGATCGTCATGCTCAGGGCGGAGATATAATTGTGCTCCTCGGCAAGCGGTATGAATCGTCCAGGCGGCACGATTCCGATCTTGTCGAGCTGAAGCCTCATAAGAGCCTCTGCCGTATCATAGCGCCCTGTGCTGAGATTATAGACCGGCTGGCAGTAGACCAGCACGCGCTCGTCGTCCATATTCTGCTTCGCGCTGATGTCTCCAAGCTCGTTGATGATGTATCGGTAGCCGGTGTAGTCATCCACATCGCCGTGTGTGACGCGGTGTATGGAGTTGACCGGCATATTCGTCTCAAGATACTCTACAAAATCAATATAGTTGAAGCCCTCGTCCTTCTCTTTGGGGAAAAGCGTAGTCAGGATGACGATTTTGTGATCCAGGTGGTATTTCTCGTACGCCTCGTCAAACCTGCCGAGTATATTGCGGAGCGTATCCTCGTAATCGGCGTTCTTCCCCGTCTCCATCGCAAGGATCATGCGCCCGTTGGTGATCTGGAACAAAACCGCGTTGCGGAAAAAGTGTGTGGCGAAGTGCCGGATCGTCCATTGCAGATCCGTGGGATACTTCCCCTCAATTTTGTCCAGCTCCGGAAGGCGCAGGCTCATAAGGAGCAGCTCGTTGCCGTGCTCGCGGTGGAAGGACAGGAATTCCTCAAAACCGGAGACGTTCACCGCGCCGATGTCTATGTCGTAGGGATTGGCATGAACCAGATACAACAGCGCCACCGCGGGGAAGAGGAAGGATACCACCGTATACGAGCTCTGCCTGTGGAGGCCCTGTATCAGCAAAAGGATGATCGCGATACAGGCGCTTGCCAGCACGCCGGTCGTGATCTGCTTGTATATCCGTCCCCTGTGTCGAAAGGACATATACGCCAAAATAGCAATGAACGCAAGATAGCCTATCGTGAAGACCCGCATCCCCGCGCTCCCGCCTTCGTTCTCAACGTCGCGAAGCGCGCCGATCACCAAATAGAGTATCAGCACCGCGAGAACCGCGGCTCCAAAGACAAGGTAGCGTATTTTCCGCCGCTTGTCGAGCCGCATCATCTCCACGAAGTACAGCATAAAGAGGTACAGATTGCCGAACAGCGCAGAATAGTGCAGCACTCTCAATATAAGCGTCACCGTCTGCGGTATGTCTCTTTTTGAGAGAACATGGATTATGACGTTTGAATACGCAGCGATCACCATCGTAAGAAGCATCAGGCAATAGAAGAAAAACCCTCTTGTCCTGTTTACGAACGAGGACTTGAAAAGGATGAGGAACAAAATGCTCATCGCGATGACGATGATATCTCCCACCTGAGAATAGTTTTCAACGCTGCCAAGCAGAGTTACCGTCTGTTCCGCCATTTTGGGCCTCCTTGCAAATACTTCCTTATTTGAAACATTTTAACACAAGCGGAACTAAAAAGCTACTGTTTTCTTTGTAACACCGTCTTTTCCCCCTTTACTTTTTGTCTTTATTCTGTTACACTTCAAACAGAGAATACAAACAGGAGGCGAGCGCGATGGCCGCACCGGGAAGCCGGATCGGAAAGAAGCCGAAAAACGACGATTTTTACAAGGCTATACTGCTGCTTGAGAACGAAGAGGAGTGCTACAGCTTTTTCCGCGACGTCTGCACTCAGACCGAGTTGCGCGCGATGGAGCAGCGCTTCGAGGTCGCGCGTCTTCTCACGCAAGGCATGGTCTACAACGACATCCTTGAGCGCACAGGCGCCTCAAGTGCGACGATCTCCCGCGTCGCCCGTTCGCTCAACGACTCAAACGGCGGTTACGATTGCGTTTTCGAGCGCATGAAGGATGGCAAGCTATGAGCGTCTCGCGCACAGCTACGACGAGCTGATGCGCGATGTGGATTACTCTCAGCGGGCGGATTTTGTCGAAAAGCTGTTTCTGCGCGCGGCTAGGCGCAAGGTGCACACCGTACTCGACCTTGCCTGCGGCACCGGCACGATGACCTGTCTTCTCACGGAACGCGGGTATGAGCTCATATCCGTCGACGGCTCCGAGGATATGCTGATGGAGGCGCGGGAAAAGGCGCAGGGACTGTCCGGCGTTGAGCCGCTGTTTTTGCACCAGTCCATGCCCCGGCTCGATCTCAACGACACCGTGGACGCCGCCGTATGCTGTATGGACAGTCTGAACTACCTCACCCGCCCCGGAGACGTAAAGCGCACCCTGGAGCGGTTGAGGCTTTTCTTCTCTCCCGGCGGGGCGCTTGTGTTTGACGTACACGCGCTTTCCAAGCTGGAGGCCATGGATTCTCAGGTCTACCTCGACGAGGGCGAGGATGTATACTGCGTATGGCGCACCGGCTTCAGCCGGGGCGTCCTTGATTACTGCGTGGATCTCTTCACACAGCGGCCCGACGGCTCATGGGAACGCTCCTCCGAGTACCACCGTCAGCGCTATTACAGCGAAGAGACGCTTCGCGGCTGGCTCGTCGAGGCGGGCTTTACCGACGTCCGCAGCTACGGAGACTGCCGTATGCGCCGTCCCGGCGCCGGAGACGGACGCATTTATTTTTCCGCCGTGAGGAAATAACGGCTCATCAAATCGTTTTTAGGAGCATTTTCCAAATGAAGGACTGTATCGTTCGCGCTATGTCGACCGACGGCTTTGTCAAAGCGTCGGCTATCTGTTCGCGCGCGCTGTGTGAGCGCGCGCGAAGTATCCATGGTCTCTCTCCGGTCGCCACCGCGGCGCTTGGACGCGCGCTGTCCGGCGCTTCGATGATGGGCAACGTGCTCAAGGGCCGGGGCGAGAGCCTGACGCTGCAGATAAAGGGCGGCGGCCCGCTCGGCACCGTGCTCGCGGTCTCCGACGCCGAGGGCAATGTGCGCGGATATGTCGGCGACGGCTCCGTCGACCTGCCGCTGCGCCCGGACGGAAAGCTTGACGTCGGCAGCGCCGTCGGTAACACAGGAACGCTGACCGTCATCAAGGATCTCGGGCTCAAGGAGCCCTATGTCGGAACCATCGACCTTCTCGGCGGCGAGATCGCCGAGGATATCGCCGCGTATTTCGTTGAGTCCGAGCAGATACCCTCCGCCTGCGGATTGGGCGTTCTGGTCGACCGGGATCGCAGCGTGCGCGCCGCGGGCGGATACCTTATCCAGCTTCTTCCCGGCGCGGGAGAGGATACGATCGCAAAGGTCGAGGGCGGCATTTACGCCGTGCCGAGCGTGACCAATATTCTCAGCGCGGATCCCGATCCCGTGAACCTTCTCAAAACCGTGCTCTCTGACTTCGAGCTTGAGATACTTGAGACCTCAGACGTCGAATACCGCTGCTACTACTCACGTGAAAGAACGGAGCGGGCGCTGCTCTCCCTCGGCAGCGCGGAGCTTGAGGACATGCTGCGCGAGCAGGACGGCGCGGAGCTGACCTGTCAGTTCTGCGACCGTGTCCATTCCTTCTCAGGCGACGAGCTGCGCGCCATGATAGCCGAGCTGAAGGCAAAGGGAAAGTAATCCCGCATATGCCATGAGATACCCTTTTTTCACAAACAATGTGTTGTAATGTTTCCGTGCCTGTGGTAAACTCGTATCCTAATTCATTGATACGGAGAATAAAATATTATGTCAACCTTACAGGATGAAATATCGCGCAGACGAACCTTTGCGATCATCTCGCACCCGGACGCAGGCAAGACCACGCTGACGGAAAAATTCCTTCTCTACGGCGGGGCGATAGCGCAGGCCGGAGAGGTAAAGGGCAAGCGCGCCCGCGCGGCGACCTCGGACTGGATGGAGATAGAGAAGCAGCGCGGCATCTCCGTCACCTCCTCCGTCATGCAGTTCCAGCACGAGGGTTACTGCATCAATATACTGGACACGCCGGGGCATCAGGATTTTTCAGAGGACACCTACCGTACGCTGATGGCGGCGGATAGCGCGGTCATGGTCATTGACGGCGCGAAGGGCGTCGAGCCGCAGACCCGGAAGCTCTTCAAGGTTTGCGCGCTGCGTCACATCCCCATCTTCACTTTCATCAACAAGATGGACCGTGAAACGCGCGACCCGCTGGAGCTCTGCGAGGAGGTCGAGCGCGAGTTGGGCATTGACACCTACGCCGTCAACTGGCCCATCGGCAGTGGCAAGAGCTTTCAGGGCGTCTATGACCGCGAGAAGCGCTGCATCATGCACTTCACCGACGCCGGACACGCAAGGAAAGCCGGCGTGACGGAGATCGAGCCCGACGACCCTATGCTTGCGGATATCCTCGGCAAGGAGCGCCGCGACGCGCTGATAGAAGAGATCGAGCTGCTCGGCGCGGGGCGCGAATTCGATCTCAAGGCCGTGAGGAACGGGACGCTGTCGCCGGTGTTCTTCGGTTCGGCTCTCACCAACTTCGGAGTGGAGCCCTTCCTTGAGCACTTCCTTGAAATGACCGGCGCGCCTCTTTCGCGCGAGAGCGACGAGGGCTTGGTCGACGCCTTTTCGCCCGATTTCTCCGCCTTTGTTTTCAAAATCCAGGCAAACATGAACAAAGCGCACCGCGACCGTCTCGCCTTCATGCGCATTTGCTCCGGTAAATTTGAGCGCGACGCCGAGTATTACCATGTTCAAAGCGGCAAGAAGATGCGCCTTTCCCAGCCGCAGACCATGATGGCGGCGGAGCGCGAGATCGTCGACACGGCCTACGCGGGAGACATCATCGGCGTTTTTGACCCCGGCGTCTTCTCGATAGGCGACACCGTGACCGTTCCCGGCAAGAAGTATCGCTATTCCGGCATACCCACCTTCGAGCCGGAGCATTTCATGTCGGTCTCGCCCATGGATACGATGAAGCGCAAGCAGTTCGTCAAGGGCATCGAGCAGATCGCCCAAGAGGGCGCGATACAGATCTTCAAGATACCCGACAGTGGTTTTGAGGATGTTGTCGTCGGCGTGGTCGGCACTTTGCAGTTCGACGTGTTCGAGTATCGAATGAAAAGCGAGTACGGCGTCGACCTTCGCATGAACGGCCTGCCCTACGAGCATCTGCGGCTCATCGGCGAATGCCCGTGCGACATAAAGGAGCTTGTGCTCTGCACCGGCTCGCGCGTTCTGGAGGACTTCAAGGGCCGCCGCCTGATCGCCTTCGGCGGCGAGTGGTCGGTCGGCTTCCTGACCAAGCACAACCCCGGATTGGAGCTCATCGACTGGCTCAGCGTTTAAAGTATTAATAAAAGCTGCGGCTGAGGGGAGCGTTCCCCTGCAGCCGCAGCTTTTTATCTATCGAACATCATCCGTTTTCCGGCAGAAGCACCTCTACTATGCCCGGACGCTCGTTGTCGGGATAGAAGAGAACGCTCCACGGGCTTATGTCGTACTCAGGCTCGGGCGGTTCGGTCTCAACGCTTTCAGGTTCCTCGCCCTCCGGCAGTTCCCCTTCCGGCCCTTCGTTCTCTGTGCCCTCGCCGGTCTCCCGCGTTTCGTCTGTGGGGGCAAGCGTCTCAGCGGTCCCGTCCTCCGACGTTTCGCCCTCCCCCTCCGGCTCTTCGCCCTCCTCCGGCTCCGATTCGATCTCCGGCTGCGCAGGAGGATAGACCTCGTCGTGCACGGCGCTCACCAGCGCCATCACGCCCTCGCGGTCGGTTCCGAGATAACCCAGACGTATCGCGACAGAGCCGTGTCCCGCCTTTATTGCCGCGCGAAGCAGATCCGGCAGCGCCTCCGTGCTCGTGGCGTTGACGATGGCGCTCAGCTCCTCCGCCGTGCGCCGATAACCGAAGCGCACCTTCAGCTCGTAGTATGCGCTCTCCGCCTTGCCCTCGTAGGTGATATAGTCCAACAGAAACGCCCCCGTCGGCGTTTCCTTCTGTACCTCGACGCAGGCGTCGCTCGCCATGGACGCCTTGTTCTGCGCGTCGCCGTATATCCTCACGACGCCGTCCTCGCTGTGCTCGCCGACAAGCAGCAGCAGCGCGTTAACGAGGTCCTGATAGTTTTCCGCGCGAAGCGTGTCCGCATCTTCGTTCTCCCAGTATGCCGCGCTGTGCGGCGCGACCGAGGAATACGAGCGTTCAAGAAGCTTGTCCCCGCAGCCGCAAAGCGTCAGGCACGCCGCAAGCAGCGCGCCGAGCATAAAGAGGCGGTGAAAGCCTCTGTCAATAGCCAAGCTCCTCATCGACAAGCACGACCTCCGTTTCACAGCCGTTCAATGCCTCCCAAAGCACGACCAGCGCGCGGCAAATGCGCCCCGGGCTCTTGCAGTCATAGCATCGGTCGCCCTTCTCCGCGCAGGGCGTATTCGCTCCGAGGCGCTGCGCGTTCTTTGGGCTCGCGACGTTCCGCGCGCGCCACAGCGCCTTGTCATAGTCCTCCGCCAGCTTGTTCCTGCCGATCACGAAATAGACCTTTTTATGCCCGAACAGCGTGCCGGCGGTGCGGTTGCCCGTGCCGTCGATGTTGATAAGCTCGCCGGTCTCCGCCAGCGCGTTCACCGAGGTGAGGTAGACGTCCGTCCCCATCGCAATACGGCGCATGTCGGCGGCGGTCTTGCCCTCCGGCACATTCCAGTGGCTGAAAACGGTGTTGTGCGCGCTGAGCGAGTCATAAAGTCCCAGCTCGCGCAGCGTGACCGAGCCTCCGAAGCCAATGCTCACGCCATCCAGCTCCTCATTGAGATACTCCGCCGCGGCTTTGCCCGTCGGGAAGACTGTGACCTTGAACCTGCGCGCCTCGAGCGCAGCCTTGACCTGAGAAAAATCCATGTCATACCTCCGTAAATTCTTTGCCTATCAGCCATATTTTCAGATTGTCGCGTCAGCGGCGAGGGAAATGGCGATCAAGATTGATAGTGTGAAAGCGAAGCTTTAACTCGTCAGCCATATTTCCCGGTTGCCGCGTCAGCGGGGAGGGAAATGGCGATCAAGACTGATATTGAGAAAGCTTCGCTTTCACAATATCGTCATTTGCTTGTCTTCCGTGTCCTCTTCCTTCAAAAGCGCCCCTGTTGCGGGAATGGAGCGCCCGCGGTAACGGGCAAGGTTGGTCACGCCCGACTCCTCAAGCGTGCAGGCATAGTCCAGCGTCTTGTTTTTCTTGAGCGTCATCAGGCCCACGCCCTGCGTTGCGCGCGTGGACTTCACGCCCATCAGCGCGGTGTTCACCACAAGGCAGCGCGGCTCGGAGGAATATACCGCGATCTCGCAGTCGTCCGCGAGAAACATTGCAGTCCTCAGCGGGCTCTTATCGCTGTAAGCCCCCGTGAGCCTGCGTCGGTTTGAAGTGGTGCGATAGGCGGCAAGCTCGACCTTTGCGCATTTTCCGTTTTCGAAGAAGAAGAGCATGAAGCCGTTGTAATTCCCCGGAAGAA
The DNA here is from genome assembly GCA_017620315.1 of Oscillospiraceae bacterium. GTDB lineage: Bacteria > Bacillota > Clostridia > Oscillospirales > Oscillospiraceae > Hominicoprocola. Next base: position 8,100 of record JAFZQQ010000395.1, read on the forward strand.
CCATGTATACAACGCTCTCGCCCTCGTCCATGCCCAGCTTTGCAGGTAGGAAGTCGCCGAGCACCGACGCCTTGGTATCCGCAAACTCGCCGAGGCGGGTCTTGTAGACCTGCGCGCGGTCGGTGAAGAACATGACCTCGGCGTTGCTCGTCGTCTCGAAGGTCTGGCTCA
>JAFZQQ010000396.1 GCA_017620315.1 Oscillospiraceae bacterium
ACCGCGCCGATGAGCGCAACGTTCATATAGACCAGAAGCAGCTCCTGCGGCGCGATATAAACATAGTAATATGAATACTGCTCGCCCTTGTCGGTCAAAAGCGTTACAAGCGTCGGGGCATAGCTGAGACACACGCCAAAGGCGACCAAAAGCGTGACCACGCATACGATCAGACGGTTGCGCAGCTCACGCAGATGGCCGGAGAGGCTCATGCTCCCGTCGGAGTCCTTCGCCTTCTCCCGCTCAAGCCTCTTCTTCATCGGACGCCTTGGTATTCTTCTCGCTCTTGTCCTTGCCGGACTTCTTGGACTTCGCGTTATCCTCGTCGTCCTCGCTCTCCATGCCCTCCTTCAGGCTCTTCACGCTCTTGCCGAACATTTTGGTGAGCTTGGGTATCTGCGTGGGTCCAAAAATAACGATGACAACGATCAGAATGATGATAAGTTCATTTGTTCCCAGCTTCATGTCGCTTCTCCTTCGCTTTTTTCTGTCTTGCTCCCGTTTTCGGGCGCGGCATCGTTTTCTGCGCTCTCAGCGCTGCTCTCGGGCGCTTTCGGCTTGCTTTTGCCGAGATCCTTGATGCTGTCCTCCACGTCCTTGATGTCGGACTTGAGGCTTTGGTCAAGCTCCTCGATGGGCTGCATAGCCTCCCGCAGAGGCGCCTGCGCCTCCTCCAGCGGATCGATAACGCTTTCCTTGAGCTCCTGCGTCACGTCGGCCGAGGCCTTGCGGAATTCGCGCATGGCATTGCCGAACTTGCGCGCGTATTGCGGCAGCTTGTCCGGCCCGATGACCAGCAGCACCACGATGAATATAACGACCAGCTCAAGCGCTCCTATCTTCACGCCATGGCTCCCCTTTCCGCGGCGGCGCGCCGCAAGTTTTCCGTTTGCGGTAAAAAATTATACCCAAATCCGCGCCGCATGTCAATATTGCAAAGCTTCAAAACAGGGGCCCGGCCCAAGAGCCGGACCCCTGCTGTATGATACTATGCTCCGTTACCGTTCTCTCAGCGGTTCTTCGCGGCATGCTCGCCGGCGATGTAACCGAAGGTGACGGCGTGTCCGATGGACAGGCCGGGGTGGAAGAACGGATAGTCAGGCGCGCCGTAGAACTGGCCGCCCAGGTTGCCGACGGCGTACAGGCCCTTGATGACCTCGCCCTCCTCGGTGGTGACGCGGCCATACTCGTCGGACAGAACGCCCGCGGTGATGGACGAGCAGCGGATATGGCGGCGGGTGCCCCAGAACGGCGCTTTCTCGATCTTGTGCAGATACTTGGGATCCTTACCAAAGTCGGCGTCAAAGCCCTTGTCGCACATCTCGTTGTAACGCTTGAGGGAGGCGGCGGTGGCGTCGGCGGGAATGCCCATCTTCTTCGCCAGCTCCTCGATGGTGTCGGCCTGGAAGGTGTCGATCAGCTCGGGGAACACGCTGACGTGATCCTCCGCGGGGCCTTCCTTGAAGTAACGCTTCATAACGACCTCGGGCACGGGGCCGGTGGCGTAGCTCATGTAGTCGCTGTCATAGATCTGGCAGTACCAGCCGAGAGAGCCGGTATCCTTGTGCTCGGGATCCAGATTCTCACCCTTGAAGCGCGGCTGCCAGCGCAGGACGTTGTTGACGTAGGCCATGTCGACTTCCTCGCTGACGAAGCGTTCGCCGTTCATGTTCACCATCAGGAACGGGGGCTCGTCCCACATGAGGCCCGCGTCGAAGTCGTGCATGATGTGGCTGTGCGCGACGGGCTCCATCACGCCGCCCGCTTCGATGGCAAGGATGTTGCCGTCGCCGGTGCGGTTGACGACCTTCTTGTCGAAGTGATAGGTGTCCGGGCAGAAGCGGCGGACCATCGTCTGGTTGTTCTCATAGGCGCCGGTGGCAAGGATGACGGACTTGGCGTTGAACTTGATGAACTTGCCGTCCGCGCGCTGGCCGACGCAGCCGACGATCTTGCTGCCGTCCTTGACGAGCTGGACGACCGGGGTCGAGAAGAAGCTCTGGAGCTTGTCCCCAAACTTCGCCTGCGCCTTGTCCAGAATGTAAGTGACGAGCGTGCCGTAGTTCTTGGGCTTGGGGCCGAACCACGGGATGAAGACGGAGACCTTGTCATCGCCCATGTCATAGGTCTGGGTGGCGTCGCGCCAGATGCCGGTGTAGACCGTGGAGGTATCCTGATACTTGGTCATGCCGCTCTCTTCGTTCTTCCACTCGGTCGCCTCGGTCAGGCCGCCCCACTCGCAGACGTACTTGATGGCCTCCTCGGAGCGGTCGACATACGCCTCGAGCAGCTTGCGGTTGTTGCGCCACGCGTTGACGGCGGTGGCAAAGGTCAGCCACTTCTTGATGCCGCCCTCGGTGGACTCGCTCTTGATGATGCAGGAGGAAGCGTTGCCCTGGGAAACGGGGACGGCTTCCTTCTGCAGCAGGGCGACCTTCGCGCCGAGCTCGGCGGCGCGCACGGCGGCGATAACGCCGGCGGCGCCGGCGCCGCAGACGGCGACGTCAACGTCGACGGTCTCGGCAAAGTCGGTGATGGGCTCGAGAATGACAGCGGAGGCGTTGATGTCCTCGGCGGTGATGTCGGTGAGCACCATGCTGCTCGTGGACTCGACGACGGCCTTTGTGGCGCCGGCGGTGATGACTTCGCCCTTCGCCTGAGCAATGCAGCTCGCCAGAGCCATCTTGACGGCGCTGGTGGTGATGGTCGCGCCGGAAACGCCGTCGATCTCGGCGCTCTGCTTGGCAAGAGCCTGCTTGATCAGCTCGTCCTTCGCGGCCTGGCCGATGCCCTCGGTCTCCTCGGAGACGTCAAGCTCGATATTGGTGATGGAGTTGGCGTCGAACGTCGCCTTGACGACGACATTGCCCATGCCGGTGGCAGAGGCGGAGAAGGTGCCCGGGGTGTAAATGCCCTTGACGGGCGTTGCGGCGGGCGCGGGGGCGGGCGTCTCGGCGGCAGGCGCCTGCGTCTGCTGCTGGGCGCAGCCGGACAGGCCGAGGATCGCGGTGCTCGCCGCGATCGCGGCGCCGCCCTTCAGAAATTCACGACGCGAGATCTTCTTTTCACTCATTGTCTGTTCTCCTTTCACATGCTGTCGAATCACACACTGTTCGACATTAACTGAGTTAAACATAAACTCTGTAGTCGATACAGTGTCAAGTGTTTTTTCTCGATTTTTCGACAGTTTTCGCATTTTTGTCATTATGCCGATTGAAAAAAAGCAAAAAGAACCGGAGGATCTCTCCTCCGGTCCAAAGACGTATTCATTGTGCGTCCTCAACGCGGACGCGCAGGCGATAGGTAAAGCACAGTCCCTCCGCCGTTCTGCTCACGCGGAACAAAAACGCGGTGGATTCCCCCGTCAGCCTGTAGGAGTGCGCGCGGGCGTAGTCCAAAAGCGGCTGAAGCTGCCGCCCGTCGATGCATCCGCCGCGGCGCTCGACCGCCGCGGTGAGATACAGCCCCTGCGGGACGGAGGACGCGTCCTCCGGTATGCTCACGCCGTTTGATTCGAGTATCAGCCGATAAGTACCGAGCGTCAG
>JAFZQQ010000397.1 GCA_017620315.1 Oscillospiraceae bacterium
CAGCTTTTCCGCCTTGGCGACCGAGACCGGGTCGATAAACAGCGGCACGGTCAGCTTCTCCGCCAGATACTTGAGCGACGCCTCCGGTAGATTGGTGTCGGCGACCACGAGCGCCGCGCCGTTGAGCACGTCGAGCTTCTCTGCGAAATACTCCGGCGTGAGCCTGTCGCAGATCTCCATATCCGAGACTGCGACGGTCATATCTCCGCGCTCGTCGCTGATGTAGACATAGGTCGACGTCAGCTCGCCGAGAACGCGCAGGGCATGGTCAACGCCGATGCCGAGCTTCGTGCAGGACTCGACCATCGCGCGGGCGTAACCGTCGCTGCCGAGCGCGGTGAACATCTCGACCTCGGCGCCGAGCATACGCAGGTTGTGGGCGATGTTTCTGCCCACTCCGCCAAGGCTGGTATGTACGCGTCCGGGATTCGAGTCCCTCGCGCGGAGCTTTCCGAACGGCTGTGCGCCGATATCGACGTTCACGCCGCCCGCTACTGCAATATAGGACATAGTAAAACCTTCTTCCCTAAGGATCTGTCAGTTCAAGATAGCACTTGCGCGCGGAGCGCAGTGTGTAGAGCGACACGACCGCCAGCCACAGCTCCACCGACCACACGGGCAGCACGCCCCTCTGATACAGCGCCGCGGGCATATCGGCTATCGCGTGCAGCGCGACAGCGAAGGGGAACCAGGACCTCTGTGTGCGGTCGCGCACGGCAAGAAAGACGTAAATGGACAGCCCGATGTGCAGAATGATCGCGAAAACTCGCTCTATCATATTGAATATACAGGCGCCCGGTGTGATCTCGCCGATCTGGCCGAGCAGGAGCGACAGCGCGGCGGCGTCCCCCTTTGTCAGCGCAAGCGCCTGCTCATGGTTGCCCGTTCTCGTCATCAGCGCAATCGCGGCGTACAGTCCGAAGGTCACGCCGATGAGCAGTATCGACTCCGCCCCTCCGTGTCCTATGCCGCAGGTCACAGCCGTGTCGCGCTCCGGAAAGCGTTTTTTCGGCAGAAGGAAGCGGAAGGCGACATAGCGCCCGGTCTCCTCAAAGATACCCGCGGCAAGCGCGCCGTAGAGCACATAGAGCCAGGTGTTCCCGTTTATGGCACGCGAGACCGGATTGTCCGTCAGAAGACATGCATAGTGCAGCAGCGCCTCCAGTCCGCGAGCAAAAACGACAAATATCAGCGCCCCGACAAAAAACGGAGCGAGCTTCGCCTTGCGCGTTCTGCGCCACCAGAGCAAAAGCCCGATGGGTAGCAGCGTGCAGAACGCGGCAACGATAATAAGCCACACAACAGAAGCCGTGTCCATCAACGATTCCCTCCGTCTATTTCTCCGCGAGGTACTTCCGGTACTCCCTGCTCTTTTCCAGATACTCCTCGCCGTTGGCGAGAATATACGCCTTCTCCTTATCGGTAAGCTCGCGCGTGACCTTCGCGGGGCTGCCGATGATCATCGAGCCGTCGGGCGCGTCCATCTTCCCCGTCACCACAGCGCCGGCGCCGATGATGCAGTCGTTTCCGATCTTTGCGCCGTCGAGCACCACCGCGCCCATGCCGACGATCACGCGGTCGCCGATGGTCGCTCCGTGGACGATCGCGCTGTGTCCCACCGAGACGTCGTCTCCGATGACGCAGCGGTTGTGGATGACGGCAAGATCCTGCACGTTGCAGCGCCTGCCGATCACGACGGGGACCTTTTCGGCGCGGCAGACCGAGTTGAACCAGAAGGACGTGCCCTCGCCCGCGGTGACGTCTCCCAGCACCTGCGCGCCGGGAAGGATGAGAATTTTGTCGTCTGTTTTCAGCGGTTCAAAGTTCATAATACACCTCATTTTGATTGCAAAGCGTAGAAAGCCTCGCAAAAATTACAACGCGAAATTGCCGTTTTCAAATATGACCACCTCTCTGCCGTCCTCCGTGACGCCGGTGATCGAGAGGTCGGCGGTGCCTATCATAAAGTCCGTATGTACCGCCGAGCGGTTGAGTCCGTGCTGCACAAGCTCCTCCTCGGACATATCGACGCCGCCGTCAATGCACTCGGGATTTGCGCTGCCTATGGCTATGTGGCAGCGCATGTTTTCGTCAAAAAGCGAGTTGTAGAACAAAATGCCCTGCCTTGAGATGGGAGAGTCGTAGGGCACAAGCGATATCTCGCCGAAGTACGCGGCGCTGTCGTCCGCCGAGAGCGCCGCCCTGAGGACGTCGCTCCCCTTTTCGGCGTATGCCTCGGCTATCCTGCCGTCTCTGAGCACAAACTGAAATTTGTCGACGATGTTGCCGAACAGCGAAAGCGGAAGCGAGGACAGCACAACGCCGTTTGCGCCGGTCTTGAGCGGCGCGGTAAAGATGGCCTCGACAGGGATATTGGGCACAAAGGACTGACCCGTGGGCGTTTCGTTCCTGCCCGCCTGCCACCTGTGCCCCTCGGGAAGCTCCACCGTGAGATCGGTGCCGCGCGGGTCGGTATAGTGCAGGCTTTTCAGGCGCAGGTCGTTGAGCTTTTTCTGCCGCGCCGCAAGGATGTCGAGATGCTCCTGCCAGCGCTCCACCGCCTTTCCGTCGCCCGTGATACGCACTGCGGAGAAAATGGCGTTCCAAAGCATAGACATCGCCTCGCGCTCGGGGAGCTCCGGGAACACCTTTTTTGCCCACTTTGGGATGGGCACCGACACGACGCACCACTGCACCCCGCTTTTTATCACCGTGTCATAAAACGGCGTGAGCGCCTTGTACCGCGCAACCTGAGCGCGCTTGACGCGCTCGCCGTCGACGCCCTTGAGTGCCTCCGGGTCCCGCGCGGATATGGTCAGCGAGGCCGCGCCGGCCGCGGTCATATCGTTGAGCAGCCTGGCGTGCCATTCGGGGTATTCGTCAAAGGCCGCGTCGTCCGCATGAAGATAACGCTCGCGCTCAAGCCTGTCGTCTTTCCAGTCGAACACGACCTCGCGGCAGCCCGCATCATACGCGGCCGAGGCGCAGAGCCTGGCAAACTGCGCGCACTCCACCGGCGCGGTGATCAGCAGAGACTGCCCCTCGCGCAGCCCCAGTCCCACATTGATCAGCAGCGTGGCGTATTCTCTGAGCTTTTCTTCCATCGGTGAGGTTCCTTTCCCGGCGGATAAAGCGCCGTCAGATGGCAAAGTTGCCGTTGACGAATACGGGTATCTCCTCCCCGCCGACGGTCGTGCCGACAATGGAGAGATCCGCGGTGCCGATCATAAAGTCGTTGTGAGCGGCGGACTGGTTGAGCCCGTGCGCCTCCAGCTCCTCGTTCGTCATGCTCTCGCCGCCCTCGATGCACTCGGAGTAAGCCCGTCCGAAGGCGAGGTGGCAGCGGGCGTTTTCATCGAAGAGCGTGTTGTAATAGAGAATATTCTGGTTGGATATCGGCGAATCGTAGGGCACAAGCGCGACCTCGCCGAAGTAAGATGCGTTTTCATCCACGGTGATCGCCGCCTTCAGGAACTCCTCGCCGGTCTCGGCATGCGCCTCGACTATTTTGCCGTCTTTGACGACAAAGTGGAATTTGTCGGTCACATTGCCGTTCACCACAAGCGGGAGCGCAGCGTAGACCACGCCGTTCACGCCGGTTTTGAGCGGCGCGGTAAATATCTCCTCGGTGGGCATATTGGCGACGAAAAACTGGCCCTTTGGCGTGGTCGCCCCGCCCGACGCCCACAGATGATCCTTCGGCAGCTCGATTGTGAGGTCGGTGCCGAGGGAATTGGTATAGTGCAGCGTCTTGAAGTGCAGCTCGTTCAGCTTCTTCGTGCGCGCTGCCATTATGTCGAGATGCTCGTGCCAGCGCTCCACCGCCCTGCCGTCTCCGTTGATACGGACGGTCTCAAAAATGGCGTCCCAAAGCCTGTCCATCGCCTCGCGGTCATGGTAACCGGGGAAGACCTTCCTCGCCCAGCTCGGGATGGGCACAGAGCCTATCGTCCACGGAACGACATTGTTCATCTGTGCGGAATAGAACGGCTCGAGCGCGTTGAATCTCGCAAGCTGACTGCGCTTGATACGATCCGGGTCCACGCCCTTGAGCGCCTCGGGGTCGCGCGCGGAGATCGCCAGAAATGCCGCGCCGCTTTCGGCGCTGTCGTTATAAAGGCGGCGGCTCCATTCGGGCACCTCGTCAAAGACCGCGTTGTCCGCGCGAAGAAAACGCTCGCGCGAGAGCGCGTCGTCGCTCCAGATGACCTCGACGTCGCGGCAGCCCGCGCCGTATGCGGCCGAGGCGCACATGCGCGCGAACTGCGCGCATTCGATTGGCGAGGCGAGCAGCAGAGTCTGCCCCTTCTGCACGTTGGCGCCGACCTCGACGAGCAGCCTTGCGTATTCGTTCATTTTTTCAAGCATGGCTATTCTCCCTCAAATACCCAGCAGAGTGCGGGCAAAATTAAAATAGATCAGAAGAGATACCGCGTCCACCAGCGTCGTGATGAACGGCGAGGACATCACCGCCGGGTCAAAGCCCATCTTCTTCGCCAGAAGAGGAAGGACACAGCCGATTATCTTGGCGCAGATAACCGTGAGCAGCATGGTGATGCAAATGACCGCCGCGATACCCACGGTAATGGGGTTGTGAAACACAAGCCGGTCGACGAACATGATTTTAAGGAAGTTCGCGGCCGAAAGAGTCGCGCCGCAGATGACGCCGACGCGGATCTCCTTCCATACGACCTTCGGAAGGTCGACAAACTCTATCTCATCGAGCGATATGCCGCGGATGACCGTGACGCTTGCCTGTCCGCCGCAGTTTCCGCCGGTGTCCATCAGCATGGGTATATATGCCGTCAAAATGGCGACCGCGGCAAGCGCGTTCTCAAATCCCGCGATGATCTGCCCGGTAAAGGTGGCGGAGATCATCAGCAGCAAAAGCCATGGTATGCGCGCCTTCCAGGTCTCCCACACGCCGGTCTTGAGGTAGGGCTTGTCCGAGGGCAGCATAGCCGCCATCTTCTCGATATCCTCGGTTGCCTCCTCTTCCATGACGTCGATAGCGTCGTCGACCGTGACGATGCCGACAAGCCGCCCCTCGGCGTCCACCACCGGCAGAGCAACGAAGTCGTACTTACCGAAGGCCTGCGCGACCTCCTCCTTGTCCTCGAGCGTACCGACCGAAATGACATTCGGCTCCATGATTTCGCCGACGACGTCCTCCTCCTCGGCAAGAAGCAGGTCGCGGATGGTGACGACTCCCAAAAGGTGCCGCCCCTCGTCGGTGACATAGCAGACGCTGATGGTCTCCATGTCCGCAGCGGTACGCCGGATCCGCTTGAAGGCGTCCGCCACCGTCATGGTGCGCTTAAGATCGAGTATCTCCGTCGTCATTAGGGAGCCGGCGGAGTCCTCGGGATATTTCAGTATCTCGTTGATGCTCTTTCGGGTCTCCGGATTCGCGTGGCGCAGGATGCGCTTTACCACATTCGCTGGCATTTCCTCGACCAGATCTGCGGCGTCGTCCACATACAGCTCGTCGATGACCTCCTTGAGCTCGGTGTTTGAAAAGCCGCGGATGAGCAGCTCCTGCTGCTCGGGATCCAGCTCGACGAAGACCTCCGCCGCCGGTTCCTTCGGAAGCAGGCGGAACACAAGCGGTATCTGCTCCTCCGGTATATCCTCAAAGAGCGAGGCAATGTCCGCAGGTTCGAGCTGCACAAGCTGGTCGCGCAGCGCGGCATACTGCTTGCGCTCAAAAAGATCCCTCAGGCATTTCAGCAGCTCCTCGCGATTCTCCTCGAAATCGGCCACGGCGGTCCCCCCTCTCCAAGCCGCACAAAAAACGGCATAATACATCTAATATATTTTATGCGTTTTTACCCGTTCTGTCAAGCACCGAGCCGAAGCAAAAAGTTCCGCGGCAAGCCTTTTATTTTTCAAATTATTATGCTATACTAAGAAACTGATTTTGCGGAAAGGGTGGAGCGTTTTTGTCCGATTACCTTGAAAAGCACCGTTTTGTAAGGGGCATCGCGCTTCTCGTCCGGCGTTATTACGATCACCATGTCGCGCGGGACAGCGCCGCGCTGACCTACTATCTGCTCTTTGCCATCTTCCCGCTGCTGATCTTCCTCAACAATCTCGTGGGGCTTCTGTCCTTTGACGTTGAGACCATTCTTTCGGAGCTTTCGCGCATCGTGCCGCGCGAGGTGGTCGACCTGATCGGGCAGTACATCGGCTATGTCTCCCGTGTGTCGAGCCGTTCGCTTTTGTGGTTCAGCCTGGTCTTTACGGTCTATTTTCCCTTTCGCGCCGCCAACGCGCTTTTTCTCTCGGTGCGCAAGGCATACGGCTCGGGCCCTCCCGTGCACTATTTGCGCTATCAGCTCCGCGTGCTGCTCTTTACGGTGCTGCTCATCGTCACTCTGGTGCTCTCGCTCGTTATCGCCACGGTGGGCAGGCGCGCGCTGGACTTCGTATCCGGCTATATCTATCTCAGCGAGGCGGTTATCCGCCTGTGGTCGTGGCTGCGCTTCGTTTTCCTCGCCTTTGTCCTGTTTGCGATCATAGCGCTGCTTTACGCGCTTGCGCCGGATATGCGCGACCTTCGCCGCAGCACAATGCCAGGCGTGATATTCTCGCTCATATCCGGCTTGGCGCTCTCGGCCCTCTTTTCTCTCTATGTCGAGCGCGCAGCGCGCTATTCGCTCATATACGGCTCCATCGGCGGCGTCATCGTCGTGCTTTTGTGGCTTTATCTCACCGCCACCGTGCTTATCATGGGTGCGGAATTCAACAGTGTTCTGTTAAAGGAGAATACAACATGAAGATTTTGATCGTCGGCCTCGGCAAGGTCGGCTTTGCCATCGCCCAGCAGCTTGAGGGCGAAAACCACGATCTCACGCTGGTTGACGCCGACGTTGAGGCGCTGCGGCGCGCAGAAAACAGTATCGACGCCATGTTCGTCCCCGGCAACGGCGCGGGCGTCAGCGTGCTGCTGCAGGCCGGCGTGCGCGACAGCGATCTCGTTATCGCCGTCACCGAAAACGACGAGGTCAACCTGATCTGCTGTCTGATGGCGAAAAAGCTCGGCGCGAAGCGGACGGTCGCCCGCGTCAGGAACCCCGAATACTTCCGCGAGGCGTCGGTGCTGCGCCGCGAGATCGGTCTCGACCTGACCATCAACCCCGAATATGCCGCCGCGCAGGAGATCTCGCGTATCCTCCGCGTGCCCGCCGCGTTCAGCGTTGAAAGTCTCGCCCGCGGTTTGGTCGAACTGATCGGCTTTCAGGTGACCGAGGGCGGCGCAATGGCCGGCGTATCGCTGACCGACTACAACCGCCGCAACCCCGGCAGCATACTGATGTGCGCCGCAAGGCGCGGGGACGAGATCATCGTTCCCAACGGAAGCTTCGTTCCCATGCCGGGCGATCTTGTCTACGTCATCGGTTCCCCGAGCGAGACGACGCGGGTGCTGAAAAGTACCGGCAAGAACATCGCCCCCGTGCGCCGCGTATCCATACTCGGCGGCGGACGCGTCGCGCTCTACCTCGCGTGGGCGATGGAGAACACCGGCGCGCGCCTGACCATCGTCGAGCAGAACAGCGAGCGCTGCTTGGCGCTTGCCGAAAAGCTGCCCGGAGCGACGATCATCCAGGGCGACGGAACGGATCATGAGCTGCTTGACACCGAGGGTATCTTCGACTGCGACGCCTTTGTCTCGCTCACCGGAAGGGACGAGGAGAACCTTCTTATGGCGCTCACCGCCAAACACGCGGGAGTCAAAAAGGTGCTGCCGAAGATGTCGCGTCCGAATTACATGGCTCTGCTGCGCGAGCTGGGGCTTGAGACTGTGATAAGCCCCAAGGACATAACCGCCAACTTCATCTCACGCTACGTCCGCGGGCTTGCCAACTCGCAGGGCAGCGCCGTCGAGAGCCTGCACAAGATACTCGACGGCTCGCTTGAGGCGGTGGAGTTCATTGCCACGGAGGCGACGCATTTCCTCGACACGCCTCTCAAGCATCTGCACCTCAAACGCGGGCTGCTCGTCGCGGCCATCGTCCACGACAACAAGGTCTGCATCCCGGACGGCAATTCGCAGATCCGCGCGCTCGACCGCGTTATCATCGTGGCGCGCGAGCTGTTTTTGCAAGACCTCAATGACATACTGGAGCGTTGATCAATGAACCATAAGCTGATTGTGCGCGTGGTGGGGCTTATCATCGGTATAGAGGCGGTATGCATGCTGCCGAGCATTATTATCGCGCTTGTCG
>JAFZQQ010000398.1 GCA_017620315.1 Oscillospiraceae bacterium
ATGCGTCGCCGAAAACGACGCCTGCGGCGTCGACGCGATCCAGGTCATGCTGGGGTGCAGCGTCGGCAAGGGCAACCTGCTTTTCCGTATGCGCGGAAAACAGGCGTTTTCCTTCTATGACCGCAAAAGCGGACGCTCTTTGCGTCTTGTCCTGAACGATCGGCCGGAGGGGCTGACGCGGGAAGCGGCGATGGATTACTATCTTTCGCGGGAACCCGCAGGGCTGTTTACCGTCAAGCCGGCGCGCGAGCTGCCGGAGGAGGCGAGACTGTTCCGCTCCTACCGCTGCGCCTGCTGCGGCGAGATGACGGGGGAAAACTGGGTGCGTTTGGTGGACGGCGAGTATCGCTGCCTCGACTGCGCGCCGTCGTACGACCGGTTTCGGATTTGAGCATCCGCCGGAAGCGAGGACTTGCATGTATACGTTGGAAGCGTGCGAAAAGGAATGGGACGCCGTCGGCCGGCACGGCTCCGGAGCGGAACGCATGGAGCGCGCAAAGCTCTGGCTGCCCTATTATGCATATCTTGCGGAGCAGGAGAGGGGAAAACCGTTTCAGCGTCCCAATCGGGACAACGATATGGTTTCGGCGCTTGTGCAAAGCGGAAAGCTGCGCGGCGGCGACAGCGTGCTGGACGTCGGCGCGGGGATGGGCGGCTATGCGCTGGAGCTGGCGCGGCACTGCAAAAGCGTGACCGCGCTCGACGTCAGCGAGCCATGCCTCGGCGTTTTGCGCGAGCGTGCCAAGCAGTGCGGGCTTGACAACGTCTCCACCGTCTGCGGCGCCTGGGAGGAATACTCTGCGCCGGAGCGCTTTGACATGGTCTTTTCCGCCATGTGCCCCGCGATCTGCAACACGGAGGAGCTGCGGCGCATGGAGGCGGCGTCCGCCGACCGTTGCTGCCTGATCACCGTTATGCGCGGAAGCGTCGACAAGCACCGCCGCGCCATGATGACGGAGCTCAATATTCGGCCGAGCGGCGGCATGGTGACGGAGGCGATCCATTACTACAACGCGCTTTATCTCATGGGAAGGCGGCCAGAAGTGACCTGCCGGACGGTGGAGCGTTCACATGACATTACCGAGGAGACCCTGCTTACCCAATACCCCGTCTACTTCAAGATCTTCGGGGTCAGCGAGCAGGACTCCGCCGCGTTTCTCAAAAAGTATCTGGCCCTGCACGGAGACCGCGGCGTGCTGCATGAGGAAAGCGTTCTGAACCTTGCGATGATCACATGGAAAAAGATATGATCCTGCAATACGCCAGCGGCGATATCTCGGCGATGCTTGCGCACACAAGCCGAAATCTGGTGCGCGACGTGGCGTTTTCACTTTCCGAGGGGGAGAGCATGGCGCTTATCGGCGAAACCGGCTCGGGAAAAACCATGATCGCGCTGTCGATCATGCGTCTGCTCCCGCGCAACGTGCGGCAAACGGGCGGTGAGATGCTGTTCTGCGGAGCCGCGCTGCCGGAGGGGCGCGCTATGCGCGCGCTGCTCGGAACGCAGATCGCGTATATTCCGCAAAACGGGCTGGAGTTTCTCGACCCGTCGAAAAAAATACGCTATCATCTGTATGACAGCCTGAAAAAAATCGGGATCGGCGGCGCGGAGCGCGCAAGCGCCGCCGCGCAGCGGCTTGAGGCTGCAGGCTTTTCTTCACCGCAGGAGATTTTGGAGCAGTATCCCTTTCAGCTCTCCGGCGGCATGGCGCAGCGCGTCACGATCGCGCTTGCGGCGTGTACGCGTGCGCGTCTGATCATTGCGGACGAGCCGACAAACGGGCTCGATCAGGAGGGCAGGAAGCAGTTTATGGCGCGGCTTACGTCCCTTTTTCCGCAGGCGGCAAAGCTGGTCATCACGCACGATATCGCCGTAGCGGCGCTGTGCGCTCGGATGCTGGTGCTGTGCGGCGGGAGAACGATGGAGCAGGGCCCGTCAAACCGGCTTCTGACCACACCGCGAAACCCGTACACGAGGGCGCTGATCGCGTCGCTGGTCGAAAACGGAATGGCGGAAACGCCGCTGCTGCGCGCGGGGGAGAGCGGCTGCCCGTTCTATCGGCGGTGCGCGGAGGCGGAGAAGTCCGGCTGCAGCCGGCCGCAGCTGCATCGCTGCGGCGACGTGGAATGGTGGTGCAGGGCGACATGATCGAAACACGGGATCTGCAAAAGTCCTTCGGGGGCAAGCTTGTCCTGGAAAAAGCAAATGTTGTGATCCCCGACGGCGAGATCGTCAGCATCTACGGCGCAAGCGGCATCGGGAAGTCGACCTTTGCCAAGCTCCTCTGCGGCGTTCTGCGCCCCGACGCGGGAGAGATCGTTCTCGACGGCGTTTGCATCGGCGCGGCGGACAGGCCTTACGACCGTCGGCGCGGCATTGCGATCCAGATGGTCTATCAGCAGCCCTATGCCTCCCTTGACCCATGCCAAAAGCTCGCCGCGGGTTTCTGCGAGCTGATCCGCTATCATCATTTGGCGCCGCGCGGCAGGGAAGAAGAGACGCTTGCGCCGATCCTCTCCGCTGTCGGTCTGGACAGCGGCATTCTGCACCATCTCCCGCACCAAATATCGGGCGGAGAAGCGCAGCGCATCGCCATCGCGCGCTGCCTGCTCTTTAAGCCGAGACTGCTGATTTTGGACGAGGCGACGTCCATGCTGGACGTTTCCACGCAGGCAAACGTCATCGCGCTGGTACGCCGGGCGATGACGGAGACGAACGGCAGCGTACTGCTGATCAGCCACGACCGTGCGCTGGTCGATCACGTCAGCAACAGCACGTATGTGTTCGAGCATAATCAACTGATCAAGAAGGAGAAAGAAACAACATGAAAAGAAGAACCCTTGTTTGGATCCTGACGCTCGCTCTCGCGTTTTCCCTTGCCGCCTGCGGCAAGACCGCTGAGACGCCCTCCGCCGCGCCCGCGCCGGAGCCCGCCGCGCCGGCGGCCTCAAGCGAGCCCGCGCAGAGCACTCCCGAGCCCGAGCCGGTCGACACCTCCATCGAGCAGATCGTGATCGGCACGACCGCCGCGATCGAGACCGCGGTCAACGGCGAATATGCCTACGACATGCTCTCCAGCGGCACCACCCAGCCCCCGCTGGTCTGGCAGGACGTGGACGGCAACTATCATCCGCTGCTGGCGGAATTCTCCACCGAGGACGCCGCGACCTGGACCTATACCGTAGTGGACGGCATGAAGTGGGACGACGGCACGAGTGTGACCGCCGAGGACATTCTTTTCACGCTGCAGCATGAAGATGAGAACGGCAGCGCCAATCTTACGGATCAGACGAACGCCGAGGGAAAGACGACCAAGGCCAAGTATGCCGCTTATGAGCTCTCTGCCGACAAGCGCAGCATCTCTCTGACGCTCGCTTCACCCAACGTCCGCGAACTCGGCAACATGACCTCGTTCCGCGTGCTGCCAAAGCACATTTACGAGGGCAAGACCACGCTGACCGACGCCGAGCTGCGCATCGGCTGCGGCCCGTTCACCTTCGAGTCCTTCTCCCGTGACTCCGGGACCATCACCTTTGTCAGAAGCGAGACCTATCCGCAGCAGGCCAACGTGAAGAAGCTGGTCTATCAGCTGTTCGACAACGAGGACACGATGTTCATGGCGCTCCAGAGCGGCGACATCGACATGGTCTGGGCCTATTCCACCGGC
>JAFZQQ010000399.1 GCA_017620315.1 Oscillospiraceae bacterium
ATCCGTCCAGCGAGGCAAGCGCCGATTCCGTCATGTCGTAATCCATCATAGCTGCGCACTCGCCGATCGCGGCATATGCCGCCGAGAGCGCGCCCTCGTCGACCGGCGGGCGTTCGTCCTCCTCACCGCTGTCAAAGGAGGGCTTGAATATGTCGATATAGCTTCGGTAGAGCGTGAGCAGCTCCGGCGTCTTATCGTCGATCAGCGCGGCGTCCTCCGCCTTGCCCGCGTCCTCCAATGCTTTGGCGCGTTCGGAAAGCTCCAGCGCGCCGATCGTCCGCGCGGCGCTCTTGAGCGCGTGCACCTTGACGGTGTAGTTTTTGAGATCGCCGCCATGCCAGAGGCTCTCGATCTCATCGGCGTCCGCGCCGATCTTCTTGTAGAAAAGCTCCAGCGCGCTGCGGAGTATCTCTATTCTGCCGCAGTTTTTCAGAGCCTCGCCGCGGTCGATGCCGTTCACTCCCGCGAGCCACGGATCCACGGGCTCCGGCTGAGGCTCCGCCGCCGCGGGCGCGGCCGTCTCCTCCGAAGCGGGCGTCTCGGCAGGCGCCGGACGCTCCTCGTCAGGCTCGCTGTTCACGCGTTCCTCGGGGATCAGCGCGTCGAGGTTATAGCCCCGCTCGCCCTTGTCCAGATATAAAAGTCCGAATGCGCCCGGGCCGCAGTTTGCGGAAATCGCCGCGGACGCCTGCTGGAAAACGATGCGGTTGAAGGCGGCGTGCCTGTTGATGCGCCCGGCGATCCAGTTCAGATCCTCCTCCGGGATATCCGCGTAGGTGACAAATAGGACGTCCGTATCCGCGTTGGCGGCCGATCTGAGCTCCCGCTGGATATAGCGGTCGTAGCAGTGCCGGGTCTTCCCCAGCCATGCGCCGCCGATCCCCGATCTGTCGTCTCTGATGCGAAGGCAGGGGCGCAGCTCCAAAGCCCTTGCGACAGCGTTTACGCCCTTGCCGACACGCCCGCTGCGCGCCATAAAATCAGTCGTGTTGATGATAAAGCTGCAATGGATACGCTTTTTCGCGCGTTCAAGCTCCTCGACGATCTCCGATGCGCTGCGGTTCTGCTTTGCCAGCCTGTAAGCGATCAGCACCAGAAGCCCGGTCGCGCTGGACAGGCACTCGGAGTTGATCACCGTGACGTTTTCAAACGATTTTGCCGCCTCGGACGCGCGCTCATACTCCTCGCTCATGCTTGTGGTCAGCGCGATGTGGATGACCTGATGCGCGCGCTTGAGCGCGGAGCCGAAGAACGCGGTAAAGTCCGATACCCTGGGCGGAGAAGACGTCGCCTCGCCCTTCCCCGCGTCTATGTAGCGTATCAGCTCGTCGGCTCCGATATCCACGCCGTCCTGAAACACGCCCTCCGACGTGCGGACGGTAAAGGGGATCACATTCAATCCCAGCTGTCGGATCACAGCGTCCGGCAGATCGCTCATGCTGCTGGTCGTGATCAGCACGGGAAGCTTGCGGCTGTAGCCCTTGGCGGTGTTCATTTCCTCGCCGGTCATGTCGCTGCTTTCGGTGCGAAGCACTTTTTCCTCCGGCAGGCGCTTGAGCAGCGTGTCCTCCAGCTGCCGTCCGGACGCAGGCTTGACAAGATAGCCGTCAAAGCCCGCGTTGTTGTAAAGCTCGCGGTTTTCGCCGCCCGCATTCGCGGTCAGGACGACGACCGGGATATTTCTGTTGAGGCCGCCCGTCTGGTTCCTGATCTTCTCGAGGCACTCCACGCCGTCCATCTCCGGCATGAGGTGATCCATCAGTATCACGTCATAGCTCGTCAGGAGCGTCTTTTCAAGCGCCTGCGCGCCGCTTTGCGCGGTATCGACCGTCATGTCCGTATCGTCGAGAAGCTTTTTCTCGACCTCCAGATTCATCTCATTGTCGTCGACGATGAGGATGCGTGCCTCCGGCGCGCTGAAGCGGCGCTCGTGCTTCTGCCTGACGACGCCGATCTCGCTGTTGGTGATGCTGATATCGCCGATCAGCTTCGGGTCTACGATATCCTGCCGAAGGTTCACGGTAAAGGTCGTTCCCTGCGTATAGACGCTGTTCACGGTGATGTCGCCGCCCATCAGGTCGACAAGCTGCTTGACAATGGAAAGTCCGAGGCCCGTGCCCTCGATGTGGCGGTTCTTCTCCTGGTCGACGCGCTTGAAAGCGTCGAAAAGATACGGTATCGCCTCCTGCTTGATGCCCATGCCGGTATCCGACACGGATATCTTCAGCAGCACGCTTTTCTCTCCGGCGGTCTCGCTCTCGATGTGCAGTCCGACCGAGCCGGAGGGCGTATATTTCACCGCGTTGTTGAGCAGGTTCACCAGGATCTGCTTGATGCGCACCTCGTCGCCGAACAGCACGGAGGGCACCTTCGGATCGATATCCACGTTGAACTTGAGGCCCTTTTCATTGGCGCGCAGCCAGATCATGTTCACGATCTCGGAGATCATATCGCTGACATGATACTCCACGGGAACGATGTCCATGCTTCCGGCTTCGATCTTTGAAAAGTCCAGAATGTCATTGATCAGCGCAAGCAGCATCTTGCCCGCGCCCTGAATGTTGCGCGCGTCCCGCGCGACCTCGTCCGAGGTGTCCTCCTGGCGTATGATCAGCTCGTTGAGGCCGAGGATGGAGTTGATGGGCGTGCGTATCTCATGACTCATGCTGGAGAAGAAGCGGTTTTGCGAGCGGTTGAGCTCTTCGGCCTTTTTCGTTTCCTCACGCGCGCGCTTGTTTTCCTCGCGAAACAGCCGGTTCTGAAACATCACCATGACAAAGCAGACAAAACCGACCACGACCAGAGAAGCATAGGAGTCGGCGTAAAACATCCATCTGGAATGCTGGACGATCCACTCGGGGTAGAAAAACTCGATCAGATAACCGGCAAGGGAAAGCAGGGTCAGCGCGATCAAGAAGAAAACGCGCCATCTCCCCGTCAGTACAAGGCCGACGTAGATGTAGGAAAAGACAAACCAGATCACGGCGCCGCCTTCCACGCCGCCGCCGAAGAAAAAGACCGTCGGCAGTATCACAAAGACCAGGCCGATAACGATAAGCCGCGTGGCAAGCTGCACGTTCCCTTTCCTGACGCAAAGGAAGGTCGTGACCGGCACCATGATCTCCGTCGCGATGAGGACGGCGATCTCGATGATGCTCTCGCCGCGGGCGATGTTGCCGATGAGCATGATCAAAACGCCGATATCCGCGATGACGGTCAGCAGCACGAAGATACGCTCCGTGAAATCGACGCTCTGATCCGACAGCCAGTCCAGGAGCTTTCGCACCATTTTCTTCATGTTGCGTCACCTCCCTCAAAGCCGACCATTTCCTCGGGCAGAATACGCTTCATGACCCGTTCGAACGCGCCTATGTCGATGGGCTTTGCAATAAAGCCGTCAAAACC
>JAFZQQ010000400.1 GCA_017620315.1 Oscillospiraceae bacterium
ATCGGGCCGTAGCCCGATTCCGCGCGCCAAAACCGCTGTGTTGCCCAAATCGTTTTTTCAGGTGAGGAATCTCCCGTACTTTCTGATTTTCCCCAACCGATAGACCGTGAAAAGTTTGTGCTTTCCGCCGCTTTTTGCCAATCGTTTCCCTCCGGCTTTTTCAGCGCCGCCCCAGGCGGCGCGATACCGCCGCTCGATGTGCGTCAGCGCGCGGAAAAGCGAGATCAGCACAAAGCTCGTGCCGATCGTGACGATGGCTTCGATGGCTCCCATGCGCCGCGCCTCCTTCCGCGCTCCGTCCTCCTGCGCTATATCCTCTGATATGGCCATAGTGGTCAACGGTGGTCATAGTACAGCAATCAACTTCTTGATATTATTGCAAAAACCATCCGAAATATGAAATTTCGGATGGTTTTTGGTACGCCCGATGCGATTCGAACGCACGACCTTCAGAGTCGGAGTCTGACACTCTATCCAGCTGAGCTACGGGCGCGTATATGATCGGCGGCCGCCTCGCGGCGGGGCTGATTTTTGAAATTAGTGGTCAAATAGTAGTCAACGGCGGGCGTTTCCGCCCTCTGCAATACCCGTCAGCCCAGACGATAAGCGGCGTTGCGGCAATGCCTCTACTGTAAAGGTCTGAAACGTCGGAGTCTGACACTCTATCCAGCTGAGCTACGGGCGCATATCAACTACAGGGGATAGTATAGCAAATCTTTTCGTGGAAGTAAAGCAAAAAATGGAAACGAAAAGATTGTTAAAAAAGTTGACAAGTCAGATGCGCTATTTTACAATATATGCAATGCAGCTTTCGGCAAAAGGGAGAGCACTCCATGAAAAAACAGCATATATCAGACGCTGTAATACGGCGTCTTCCGAGATATTACCGCTATCTTGACGAGTTGCACACGCGCGGCGTCGTGCGCATATCCTCCGGGACGCTTGGCAAGCGCATGGGCGTTACCGCCTCGCAGATCCGTCAGGATCTCAGCTGCTTCGGCGAATTCGGACAGCAGGGCTATGGCTATAACATCACGGAGCTTCGTACCGAGATAGGCCGCATACTCGGCGTGGACGAGCCGCGAAGACTCATCATCGTCGGAGTCGGGCACCTTGGGCATGCGCTCATTCAAAACTTTGACTTTGCACAGGGCGGCTTCAGGCTTGACACCGCATTCGACGTTTCCTCAGCGTTGATAGGCACAAGCGTGAACGGCGTTGCCGTTCGCTCGATGGACGAGCTTGCTGCATATTGCGCCGAGAAAATACCGGCCGTCGCGGTGCTGACCGTGCCCAAGTCCGCCGCGCAGGAGACCGCGGACAGGTTGGTCGCACTCGGAATACGCGGGATCTGGAATTTTACCAACGTCGAGCTTTCGGCCGACGAGCGCGTCTCGATCGAGAACGTTCACTTCGCGGACAGCCTTCTGACGCTGAGCTACCGTATAGCCAAAGACTCTGCGGAAAGGAGCTCGCAATGAAAAAACGAATGGAGCTTGCCTCGCTTTTCCTCGCCGCGGCACTGCTGCTTGGCCAGGCCGCTGCCGCCGGCGGCGGAGCGGACGACCCGCTTGTTTCGCTTGAATATCTGCAAACCGTCTTTTCATCGAAGGCTGAAAAGGCGGCGCAGGAGAAGCTGGACGCCTCCGGCGAGACGGTATACTCCGCGGCGGAGTCAAAATGGCGCTCGGCTGTCTCGGCAGCCGAGGCTGCGGCGGGAGTATCCTCGCAGACGCCATCCGCCGCGCAGATCGCCTCGCGCTGGAGCGAAACGCGGCTCAAGCGCGGCGACCGGCTCTTAGGCGTCACGGGGACGCAGGTGCTGCCGCTTGCCGGCAGCGTTTCTGCGCAGATATACTCCGGCGCGGTGATCGACGTCACCGAGGGAAGGGAGATATCCGGCGGCGTGCTCACGCTGCGGCACCGCTACCTCGTCGCTGAGGACGCCTCGGTTACCTTTTCGGTTTCCTCCCGCACAGCGGTTCTCGACTATTGCGGGGGCTACAGCATAACGCCCTCTACCACCGAGCCGGATTACAACGCGATGGCCTCCGCGCTGAAAACGCTCGCTCTTTTCAAGGGCAGCGACACGGGCTTTGGAGAGGGGTTCGATCTGGAGCTCGCGCCCACGCGCATACAGGCGCTGATCATGCTTATCCGCATGCTCGGAGAGGAGGAAGCGGCTCTGGCCTGCACCGCTCCGTCGCCGTTCAAGGACATTCCCGCGACGCACTGGGGGCGGGCATACGTCGCTTATGCCTATGAAAAGGGCTACACCAACGGCGTCGAGGACAACAAGTTTGCCCCCGACCGCACTGCAAGCGCCGCCATGTACGTTGAATTCATCCTGCGCGCGCTTGGATATAGCAGCACCGCGCAGACTGACATAACGACCGCGGTCGACCGCGCGCTCGAAGCCGGCGTCATCTCCTTCGGCGAGCGTGAAGCGCTTCAAACGAATGAATTCCTGCGCGCGGACGTCGCCTATCTTTCATGGTACGCGCTCGGCGCGCCTCTGCCCGGCAGTCTGCAAACGCTGCACGAAAAGCTGGAGGCCACCGGCGTTTTCACAGCGGACGACTATCGCAGGGCGTCGATGATGAT
Organism: Oscillospiraceae bacterium; assembly: GCA_017620315.1. Classification (GTDB taxonomy): domain Bacteria; phylum Bacillota; class Clostridia; order Oscillospirales; family Oscillospiraceae; genus Hominicoprocola. The sequence goes on from JAFZQQ010000400.1 coordinate 2,605, forward strand.
CAGCTCGTATAGACTGTAGTCACTCTTTCGCACACGGCGCATACTATGGATTGAGACCGCCGCAGGGCTGTCTCAGGGCATCTGCCCACATCTTCATAGGAGGTTGCGCTATGTATAACAACAACTGCTTTGGCGGCAACAGCTGCTGCTGGATCATCGTTTTGATCCTCATCCTTTTCCTCTACAGCGGCAACGGCTGCGGCAACAACTGCAGCAACGGCTGCGGCAACAGCTGCGGCTGCTGAACCCCTGCATTACACAAGGGCTCCGCGCAAAAGCGCGGAGCTTTTCTTGTACGGACAGGGGACTGAATGCCAACGAACACGAAAAACACGGACTTAAGCACTTGAAAACCTCCGAGCTCTATGCTAAAATAAAGAAAATATTCTGGAAAGGTTGTGGACAGCTTATGGATTTTCTCTCGAATAAGCCCTTGCTTATAACCGACACCATTCTGCGCGACGCGCACCAGTCTCAGGCGGCGACCCGCATGAGACTCGAGGATATGCTCCCCGCCTGTGAGGTCCTCGACTCCATCGGCTACTACTCGCTGGAGTGCTGGGGCGGCGCCACCTTCGATTCCTGCATGCGCTTCCTTGACGAAGACCCTTGGGTTCGTCTGCGTACGCTGCGTGCTCATTTGCCGCACACAAAGCTGCAGATGCTTTTCCGCGGGCAGAACATCCTGGGCTATAAGCACTATGCCGACGACGTTGTCGATATGTTCTGCGCGAAATCCATTGAGAACGGCATAGACATCATCCGCATCTTTGACGCGCTCAATGATATCCGCAACCTTGAGCAGGCGATCAAATCAACAAAGAAGTACGGCGGTCAGGTCGAGGCGACTCTGTCCTACACCATCTCTCCGATCCATAACGAGGATTATTTTGTCGACCTCGCCAAACAGCTTGAACAGATGGGCGCGGATTCCCTGTGCATCAAGGACATGACGAATCTTCTCCTCCCGATGGACGCGTATTCCCTTGTAATGCGCCTGAAGGAGACCGTCTCCATGCCGATACATCTGCACACGCACAACACCACCGGCACGGGCGACATGGTCAATCTTATGGCGGCATACGCCGGAGTCGATATTGTCGACACCGCGCTTTCTCCGCTGGCCAACGGCACTTCGCAGCCCGCCACGGAGTCACTTGTCGCAACGCTCAAGGGAACGGTGCGCGACACCGGGCTTGATCTCAACAAGATGAGCGAGGCGGCTGCGCACTTCCGCAAGGTCGCGCAGAAGCTCAAGGAAAGCGGCGCGCTTGATCCGAAGGTGCTCAATGTCGACACGAACACGCTTTTGTACCAGGTTCCGGGCGGCATGCTCTCGAACCTCATTTCCCAGCTCAAACAGGCGGGCAAGGAGGACAAGTATTACGACGTTCTTGCCGAGATACCCCGCGTGCGTGAGGACTTTGGATTCCCGCCGCTGGTCACGCCCTCGTCCCAGATCGTCGGCACGCAGGCCGTCATGAACATAATCTCGGGCGAGCGTTACAAGATGATACCCAAGGAGTCCCGCGCAATGCTCAAGGGCGAATACGGCAAGCTGCCGGGCGTGGTAAATGAAGAAGTTCGCGCCAAGGCGGGAATCAAGCCGGAG